>NZ_VCKY01000489.1 GCF_005889735.1 Nonomuraea turkmeniaca | reverse complement strand
CTCCTTGGCCGTCACCGTCGAGGCCGTCATCGGGTTGATCTGCACCCACCCCGCCAGCGCCGCATGCTTGAACAACGCCGAAATCGACCGCCGGAACCGCGCCTGCGACGACGCCGACTGCCCGCCCCCCTCCGCCGGCCGGCCACCCTCGGAACCCGCCCGGGACCGGCGCCCATCCGGCTTACGCGCGAACGCCAGCAACACCGCGTCCACGTCCTGGCCCGTCAGATCATCCAGCACCACCCCGGCACCGGCCAGCTCCACCAGCGTCGCCACATCCCGCGCATACACCTCCGCCGTCGACGCCGACAGCGCCCCCGTCAACGTCCGGGCCCGCACCAGCTCCACATAACGATCCGCCGCCTCGGCCACCGTCAACCGCTCGAGCTCCGCAGGCCGCACCCCCGGCCACCCCTCTCCACCTCGGCAAGATCCCGCCACGTACGGTAGCGGCCCTCACCGACAGAAAACGCCCCGGCCCGGGGGAGCGACGTCAGATGTCGCGGAACGTCTCGATGCGCGCCCCCAACGCGTTCAGCCGCTCCGCCAGATCCTCATACCCCCGGTTGATCACGTACACGTTCCGCAACACCGACGTGCCCTCACCCGCCATCATCGCCAGCAGCACCACCACCGCCGGCCGCAGCGCCGGCGGACACATCATCTCCGCGCTGCGCCACCGCGTCGGCCCCTCCACCAGCACCCGATGCGGATCCAGCAGCTTCACCGACGCCCCCAGCCGCGTCAGCTCCGTCAAATAGATCGCCCGGTTGTCATACACCCAGTCGTGAATCAGCGTCGACCCCTGCGCCGACGCCGCGATCGCCGCGAAGAACGGCACGTTGTCGATGTTCAGCCCCGGGAACGGCATCGGATGGATCTTGTCGATGGGGGAGACCAGCTTCGACGGCCGCACCGTCAAATCCACCAGCCGCGTACGCCCATTCGCCGCCGCGTACTCCTGCCCCCGGTCGTGATCGAGCCCCATCTCCTCCAGCACGGCCAGCTCGATCTCCAGGAACTCCACCGGCACCCGGCAGATCGTCAGCTCCGACGACGTCACCACCGCCGCCGCCAGCAGGCTCATCGCCTCCACCGGATCCTCAGAGGGGGAGTAGTCGACATCCCGCTCGATCACCGGCAGCCCGTGCACCGTCAGCGTCGTCGTGCCGATCCCCTCCACCCGCACCCCGAGCTGCTCCAGGAAGAAGCACAGATCCTGCACCATGTAATTCGACGAGGCGTTACGGATCACCGTCACCCCGTCGTGCCGGGCCGCCGCCAGCAACGCGTTCTCCGTCACCGTGTCGCCCCGCTCGGTCAGCACGATCGGCCGCGACGGCGACACCTCCCGGTCCACCCGCGCGTGATAGAACCCGCCCGTCGCCGTGATGTCCAGCCCGAAATGCTTCAGCGCCGACATGTGCGGCTGCACCGTACGCGTCCCCAGGTCACAACCCCCCGCGTACGGGATCTGGAACCGCTCCGTACGATGCATCAACGGCCCCAGAAACATGATCACGCTCCGGGTACGGCGCGCCGCCTCGGTGTCCATCGCCTCCAGCTCCAACCGGGCCGGAGGCACGATCTCCAGATCGCTGCCCTCGTTGATCCACCGCGCCCGCACCCCGACCGACGCGAGCACCTCCAGGATCCGGTACACCTCCTCGATCCGCGCCACCTTCCGCAAGATCGTCCGCCCCGAGTTCAGCAACGACGCGCACAACAACGCCACGCACGCGTTCTTCGACGTCTTCACATCGATGCTGCCCGACAAGCGGCGACCACCCACCACCCGCAGATGCATCGGACCCGCATAACCCAGCGACACGATCTCACTGTCGAGCGCCTCACCGATCCGGGCGATCATCTCAAGACTGATGTTCTGGTTGCCGCGTTCGATCCGGTTCACCGCACTCTGCGACGTCGCCAGCGCATCCGCCAACTGCAGCTGCGTCCAACCACGATGCTGCCGCGCATCCCGGATCAGCCGGCCGATCCGCACAAGGTAATCATCTGCCACAACAGCAGACCATATCTCACATATGAGATGCACTCGCGTCTGCAGCGGCCGACGCGCCGGACAATTCCCGATGACGCGCCAAATGCGCCGGAGTCGCCACCGGCCGCTCCTTACGCACGAACGCCCGACGCGCCGCCCGGAACCCACCCCGATCGTCGAACATGTCCCGGCTCATCTCCGCCAACTCCTCGGCACGGTACGCATCCAACGGCTTACGCCGCTCATCAGTCTCCCGCGCCTGCCGGCGCCCCGCCAGCAACCGATCATACGAAGGATCCGCCGCCAACCGCTCAGCATACTCCAGCACCCGCCGCTCGAACTCCAACCGCGTCCCACCCAGCATCCGATCCGCCAGCCCCAGCTCCACCGCCTCCGCCGCACCCACCGGCAACGCCTCCTGCGTCAACCGCGACGCCTGCTCCACCC
>NZ_VCKY01000488.1 GCF_005889735.1 Nonomuraea turkmeniaca | reverse complement strand
CGTGGGTTCGGAGATGTTTATAAGAGACAGGCAGCACCCCGTCGTGCCACCGGGCCCGCCACCCTCCGCAGACCCCGTCGCGCACCTCGGGATAGGGCAGGTGCAAGGCCCGCAGATCCGCCGCGACATACGCGGGCCGATGCCGCGGCGCCGCCGTCAACACGTCGGCGGCCGTGGCCACCCCCGTGAGCACCAGCAGGCTGTCCACCCCGGCATTGGCCGCGCCCTCGATGTCGGTGTCCAGCCGATCCCCCACGACCAGCGGCCGCCGCGCCCCCGTACGGATCATGGACTCCCGATGCAGCGGCGGATCCGGCTTGCCCGCGTACACCGGCTCCACCCCGGTGGCCGCGGCGATGACCCGCACCATCGCCCCGTTCCCCGGCAGCTCTCCCCGGCCGGTGGGCATCGTGCTGTCACGGTTGGACGCCACGAACCACGCCCCCTGCCGCACTGCCAGCGCGCCTTCGGCCAGCAGCCCGTACGACAGCCCCGGCGCGATCCCCTGCACCACGGCGACAGGCGACTCGGTGGCGGTCGAAACCGGTCGAAGCCCTTGATCCCGTACGGCCATCCGCAGCCCGGACCCGCCGACCACGAGCACGTTCGCCCCGGGCGGCACCCGTTCCGCGATCAGCCGCGCGGCGGCCTGCGCCGAGGTCACCACGTCCTCGGCCGTGGCGGGCGCCCCGAGCTCGCGCAGGTGGGCGGCGATGGCGGCGGGCGTGCGAGAGGCGTTGTTCGTGACGTAGGCCAGCCGCACGCCTCGCCCGCGCGCCTCCTCCAGGGCCTGCGGGGCCCCGGGCACCGCATGGCTGCCCAGGTAGACCACGCCGTCGAGGTCGAGCAGCAAGGTGTCGTACCCGTCGATCAGCACAGCGCCTCTTCTCGTTTGACTCTCACGCCGCGTGAGACTTTAGCGTCGCCCTCGTATCCACCACGAAGGGATGACCATGTCCACGAACCCCGGCCTCACTCCGGACGAACGCTCGGAGCTGTTCGGCGATTTCAACCCTGACGACTACGCGGCCGAGGCGGAGCAGCGCTGGGGCGGCACGGAGGCCTGGGCGGAGTCGCAGCGCCGCGCGAAGTCGTTCACGAAGGAGGACTGGAAGCGTTTCATGGCGGAGGCGGCCGGCATCTCCGCCCGCATGGCGGAGGCGATGCGCTCGGGCGCCCCGGCGGACGGCGACCTCGCCATGGATCTCGCCGAGGAGCACCGGGCTCACATCACCCGCTGGTGCTACACGTGCACGTACGAGATCCACCGCGGCCTCGGCGATATGTACGTCAGCGACGCCCGCTTCACCGGCTCCCTCGATCGCACGGCCCACGGCCTGGCGGCGTACTTCCAGGCCGCCATCCGGGCCAACGCCGAGCGCCAGAACGCTTGAGAGGATTCATGGCGGGGAGTCCTACATCTCCCGGCGAGCCCGCAAGGTGGCGCGGACGCTCTTCAACGCCGACACGTAATGTCGCTCATCCGGGCGCATGGCAACCGCGATCGCCAGCGGTTCCTGCGCCCCTTCCACATCTCCGGTACGCCACAACGACAAACCCAGCCCGAAATAGGCATAGTCCTCGGCCGGATTGGCGTCGACGATCTGCCTGAAGCTGGTCGCGGCCTCGGCGTACTGCCGCGAATTGAACTGCGCCCTGGCCAGGGCCTCGAGGATGCTGCGGGATTCGGGCTCGGCCTCGGCCGCACGCTCCAGCAACGCGGCCGCGGCTGCCGGGCTGCCCTCTTTCAGTAGCTTGACCCCGCGCTGGTACCAATCGTAAACACTGCCCCGGGGAGCGCCCGGGTTCTCATCTTGGGGGTTTCCATCGCGCGACATAGGTGAGGACTCCCTTCATCGTGCTCCATTGCCGGAGACTCCGTCTTCAGGACGGAGAACGTCTGCAGTGTCTCGATGGGCGATGCCGTGGTTACGCGCAGGTGATGGACAGGGCCGAAGGCACCGGGCGACCGGGCACGGCGAGATCGGCCGTCACCGCATCCCGGGCGGCAGGCCGCACGGGGCGTGGTCGATCGCCCGCACGCTATGGCCGTCCGGCAGGCTCGGCCTGCCGAAAGTGTGATCCGCGCACGGAGCCGGCTTGAGAGCAAGCCCCTCCTTCCAGGTGGTGGGTGCACTTGACCGCTGGGCGACAGACGCGCTCTGCCCTGCTGCGGAGCGGGCACGGCTGTTGCTACCAAGGGGCGACTCCTGGAGGGCTCAAGCGTTTATGGGAGCATGCCCCGTATGGGGATTCCTGAACTGCCGGTGCCCGATGGACTGGTGCTACGACCCTTTCGAGGGTTGCGTTTCGCCGTCGAAGATCCCGCCAAGGTGACCTCCCCACCCTATGACCTGATCTCTGACGCGGACGTGGACGCCCTCCTGCGACTTCACCCGAACAACGTCGTCCGTCTCATCCTTCCCTGCTCGCCTCCTGGCAACTCCTCCCTCCCCGCCGATACCACGGC
>NZ_VCKY01000487.1 GCF_005889735.1 Nonomuraea turkmeniaca | reverse complement strand
ACGGACCCCTGCCCGTCACCGCCGTCACCGCCGCACACCCATACACGACCTGAGACACAGGGGACCAGGGGACTAGGGAGCAGGGGACCGGGGGACCGGGGGACACGGCCACAATGGCCCGTATGGACACCCGAACAGCCGCCCAACGCTTCGCCGACACCTGGCAGCACGGCTGGACCCACCACGACGTCACCGCCATCACCGCGCTCTACCACGACGACGCCGTCCACACCAGCATGCCGTTCCGCCCCCCGCACCACGGCAAACAGGCCATCGCCGACTACATCGCCTGGTCCTTCGCCGGCGAGAGCGACCCCCACGTCACCTTCGCCGCCCCCATCGTCGACGCAGACCAGGCAGTGATCGAATTCCGCGTCCACGCTCACGACAACGGCCGCCCCACCACCCTGGCCGGCTGCGTCTTCGCCCGCTTCAACGCCGACGGGCTCGCCGTGGAGACCCGCGACTACTGGCACACCGCCGACGGCCACCCCTGACCCGCCGCGGCGACCGGGGGAGCGGTCAGCGCACCACCCGCAACGGAGCCGCACCAGGACGGCCACCGGCCACCGCCGGCCGCATCGGCGCCGGCTCCTGACGAACCATCGGCTCCGGACGCGCCACCTGCTGCGTCTGCTCAACCGCCTCCGCACGCCGCTCGGCGCAACCACCCCCGCAATACCCGTTGGTCACGATCAGACGCCCCCGCAGCGGCGTATACGACTCCTTACCCGAAGCGGGCACAACTCCCTGACACACCTGACATAACACCGACTTGGTCCCCACGTGCTGCTCCTCTCGCGGCGCGAATAGCAGGAGCTCCACCCTAAGACCAGACCCGGCGCCAGATACAGCGAATCAACACAAGGTCAAACCCGCCGTCAACCAGAGTCTTCGGCGCCGCAGAGAGCGCGCGGGGACCAGGATGACGGCGAAAACGCCGCTCAGCCCGACGATTCCGGCGTCCGCCGCCTGCCTGTGCGGGGCCGGATCCAGCGGTGCGGGCGGCCGAAAAAAGTTCCCACGAAACCCTCCTGCCTCACCCGCTGAGGGGAGTCCCCGGCCGGCCCAGAAAGCGTTACTTGACATAATGTTCATTATCAAGCAACCAACGAACCCCCGCATAAACCCCCAATCCCTGGGAAGTCGCACTCCATGCCACCCCTGGAGATCACGACCCCGAGCATCATCGCGCTCACGGCCGTCATCACCGCAGCCGCCATCTGGCTCATCATCCTCGCCGCACGCCTGACCCAGCGGCCCCGCAACCGTCCCAATCCCAGCATCGACCTGGTCGACCAGGCTCGCGAACTCAAAGCCCTCGGCCAGATCCAGGAAGCCGTCTTCCTCGTACGCGGCGAAACCGGCATGAGCCAGAGCGCTGCGGCGCGCTTCGTCAACCGCCTGTGACAGCCGGTGACGGCCTCCGGCCCGGGTGTTGACGACCTCTTCCCCGCCGGACCGGCGGGCTGCGGGGTTTGCCCTGGTCGGTGCCCTGTGAGGGTTACGGGTGTCGCGCCCGGCGAGGTGGCGTGCGCCGCAACCGGGCCGACAGAATTCCCCAAGGCGGACATTTAACGTCATACCGAACAGAAGGGGGATTCTGTTTGGTATGACCTGTTTGTCATTTTCGTCCCTCTTGTCGCGTTGTGTCAGGCTCGGCCGTGTGGTCCGTGCGCTCCCACGACGACGTCGACCTCTGTCCCGCGGGTCCACGTGCGGTGCGCTCTTGCGGCCGGCGGGACGTCGGTTTCAGGTTTTGTGATGCGACAGCCCGGGCGGCACGGAGCCGATAGGTGTGGCCCGCTCCCCCGTTTGCGTCCTTTGTGTCCATGTGTCAGGGCCTCCCTCCCCTGGTGCCGTTGGGCGGGTTGGGATCTTGTGCTGAGTGCTGTGGTGTGGGGGCCAGCACACACGGGATTTTTTGGGCAAAGCGGGTCAAGTGGGGCTGGTGGGGGCTTGTTTTGCGCTGATTTGTCAGCGGCAGTGGTTTTTTCATGTCAGCATCGATGCATGTATGGGCCTTATGGGACTGCCGTAAAGCCATGGGGCCGGAGGGATCGGCCTGCCGTGGCGGGTCAGCCCTGAGGTGTGTCCGTGCTGGTCGTCGTCTCCCCCGCTCTCCCGGAAAGAAGTCTGGCGTTGCGTATCTTGCTGCTGTGCTCCTCCTTCAACGGCCTGACCCAGCGTGCGTGGCTGGAGTTGCGGCGCGCCGGTCATGACGTGAGCGTCGAGCTGGCCGTGTCGGAGGAGGTGATGGCGGAGGCGGTGGAGCTGGCCAAGCCGGATCTGGTGATCTGCCCGTTCTTGAAGGAACGGGTGCCGGGGCGGGTGTGGCGCAACGTCCGTACGGCGGCCGCAGCAGCTTGGGCTCGACGCCCGCCGCCTTCTTGACCTCGTCCTGCGTCTTCTTGATCTCAGCCCTGACGTCCCAGGGCTCGATCTTGGTGAAGTCAGGATGCTTGTAGCTG
>NZ_VCKY01000486.1 GCF_005889735.1 Nonomuraea turkmeniaca | reverse complement strand
GGACGGGGCCGGGGACGGCTGGTGGCGCGGGTCGGCGAGGTCGTGGGCGGAGCGGGCCAGCCAGATCACCATCAGGGCGTCGCCGGCCGACGTGAGGTCGTTGGCGTGGTTCTCCAGGATGGCGAGCAGCAAGCCCACCAGCGCGACACCGACCGGCGCGACCAGGGCGGCGATGCCGTACACGACGGTGGCCGGCCGCCAGCGGCTGTCCCGCCGCTGTGCCCGCAGGACCAGCACCGTCCAGACCAGGACCGCCAGGCCGCAGATCAGGCCCGCCCCGGGCGTGGACACGTCGAGGACGTCGAGTACCTCGATGACGGCGATGCCTCCGTACGCCAGCACACCCGCGGCTCGTGCACGATCGGCATACTCCAGGCTGCGTCCCAGCACCGGGTGGAACAGCAGCACGACCACCCACATCACCACGGCGTCGAGCACCACCGCCCACCAGGGCCAGGCCGGCAACAAGGGGTAGAGCAGCCAGGACCCCGCAGCGGCGTACAGCGCCACCCTCAGCCGCCGGGCGTCCCGGTCCAGCTCCGGCGGCGGCCCCGCCAGCGGCCCGCGCAGGCTCTGCCACAGCGCCCAGGCCCATGCCATGCCGACCAGAACCGGGAGGAGTACGTTCGCCCATGCCGCCGTCGTGTCCTTCGCCGTCTCCGTGAACAGCGTGAGCCGCCGCAAGGCGGCGAGGTCGCCGGAGGTCAGCGCGATCACGGCGGCGACCGCCAGCGCGACGAGGTACACACCTGTGATGAGCAGGGCGGGTAAGCCTAAGCGGTAGCGTCGGGGCACGTGCCACTTCCTGGGGGGTGAAGGGGATCGAACGCCTCACCCTAGCGAGCCACCACCTCGAAGGCGATCAAGAAGCGGCCGCAGCTGACGGTCTCGTGCCGCAGGTCGAGGAGCCCAGGCGTCGAGCACGGCGCGGAAGGCGACCTGGGCGCCCCGGCCGGCGCGAACCGTTCGTGTTGCGGTAGATGGTGCCGGTCAGCGTGCCGGGCGTGTATGAGCATCTGGTCAGCGCGCTACCGTCGAACGGTGCGGTTCGGGGTGCTGGGGCCGGTGACGGCCTGGGACGAGGCCGGCGGCGTGGTGGATCTCAGAGGGCCGCGGCATCGCGCGGTGCTGGCCCGGCTGATCGTCGCCCGCCGCCGGGTCGTGCCGGTGTCGCGTCTGGCCGAGGACCTGTGGGAGGGCGAGCCGCCGCCGGGCGCGGTGGGGGCGCTGCGCACGTTCGTGGCGGCGCTGCGGCGGGCGCTGGAGCCGCAGCGGCCGCCGCGCGCGCCGGCGCGGCTGCTGGTGACCGAAGGGCCGGGGTACGCGCTGCGCGCCGCCCCGGACGCGGTGGACGCCTGGCGGTTCGAGCGGGCGGTCGCGGCCGCCGCCGAGCTGCCGCCCGGGCAGGCTCTCGAGCGGCTGGAGGAGGCGCTGGGCTGGTGGCGCGGGCCCGCCTATGCCGAGTTCGCCGACCAGGACTGGATCCGTGCGGAGCGTTCGCGCCTGGTCGAGCTGCGCCTGCACGCGATCGAGCAGCGGGCCGAGGCGCGGCTGGAGCTGGGGCTGGCCGGCGAGGCGGTGCCGGACCTGGACGCGCACGTGGCCGAGCATCCCTGGCGGGAGGACGCCTGGCGGCTGCTGGCCCTGGCGCTGTACCGGACTGGTCGCCAGGGCGACGCGCTCGGGGTGCTGCGCCGGGCGCGCGGGCTGCTGGCCGAGCACCTGGGGGTGGATCCGGGTCCGCGGCTGCGCCGCCTGGAGTCCGACATTCTGCGTCATGACCCGCATCTCGACCCAGTGTCCGATACGGCCGGCTCGGTGTGGGCGCAGGTGGCCGCCGCCTATGACCGCAGCGTGCCGGCGGGCGCCAGGGCACGGCTGGAGTCGACGGTGGGCCTGCTGCGCGATCTCGCCGTGACCGGCGGCACGGGGCTGGAGGCGGCGCGCCGGCATCGGGTGGCGGCGATCGCGGCGGCCGAGGAGCTGGGCGAGGCGGAGCTGACGGCGCGCGTGATCGGCTCCTACGACGTTCCGGCGATCTGGACGCGTTCGGACGATCCGGGGCAGGCGGCGCAGGTCGTGGCGGCGGCCGAACGTGCCCTGGCCGATCTTCCTCCGGACGTGCCCGACGCGGTGCGGGCGCGGCTGCTGGCCACGATCGCGCTGGAGTCGCGCGGCACGCCCGGCGCACGCGGGCGTGGAGCGGCCCAGGAGGCGGAGCAGATCGCGCGCCGCCTGGACGAACCGGCGTTGCTGGCTTTCGCGCTCAACGGCGTGTTCATGCAGAGTTTCTCCCGTGCGGGGCTGGCCGGGCGACGGGACGGGGTCGGCGCGGAGCTGGTGGCGTTGTCGGCCCGGCACGGGCTGGTGACGTTCGAGGTGCTCGGTCATCTAGTCCGAAAACAGGACCTCAGCTGGGCAGGCGGCAACATCCGGCGGCGCGGGTGGGGCGCCGTCGGATCAGTCCCGGGTGGTTGTCAGCCGGTTGAGGTCAGCGGCAGGTGTTCCTCATCTG
>NZ_VCKY01000485.1 GCF_005889735.1 Nonomuraea turkmeniaca | reverse complement strand
CGAGAAAGGCGGCGCCCGCCGGGGTCAGATGGACGTGGTGGGTGCTGCGATCCAGCAGCCGCACTCCCAGTTCGCGCTCCAGCCGCTGGATCTGCTGGCTCAGCGCGGACTGCACGATGTGCTCGCGGGCCGCGGCCCGACCGAAATGCAACTCTTCGGCCAGCGTCACGAAATAGCGCAACTGACGCAACTCCATGCCCGCCACCCTTCCCGCCTGGGCGGCGCCGAATCGGGCCGTCTCCCCCACTCTAGGTGCCAGGTGGTGGTGTAGGGCCCATGGAGGAGGCTTGGCGTCACCCGCTGGATTGACTCTTCCATCGGGCTGCCTCAGATGGCCCACGACCCGATCGGTCTTGCCCGCAACCTGGTGATGCTGGTTGCCGCGGAGGTGCCTGGCCCAGCGATTGAGAGCGCCGGCGACAGCGCGCGCGCCCGGCCACCCCATAGAAACCCGCCGCCGGCAGCAGATCGGTGAACGCCACTCACCGCCCCCACGGCAGGACGATCGCGACGCCGTGCGCAAGGAACGGCACCGCGACGATCGCCGCCGTCAGCCCCATCTGAGCTCTGCCGACCAGAGCGTGCTCCTCCGCCCCGGGGAACGGCGATGCGCCGTCATCTATACGGTTCGCCGGTGCACGTAGCACCAGCGCCAGGTCGAGCCTGGGTCCAGGGCGGCGACCACCGGGTGGTCGGTCTCCTGGTAGTGGGCGCGGGCATGCCCCCCGTGCGAGTCGTCGTTGCAGGCCACCCACCCGCAGGTCAGGCACACCAGCAACCGCGTCCAGGTCCGGCCGAGGGCCAGACATTCCTTGCATTCGGGTGACCCGGGCTCCACAGCCGGGAGCAGGTCGACGTGATCGCATCGCGGTGCCTGACCGTTCAGGCCGGCACGCGCGGTCACGTTCTTTCCTTCTGCGTCCAGGGTCATCACGACCCCCTCACGGTGACAGCGACGCAAGCTGCGCCGGCTGATCAGTCCTCAGTCAATGTGTTCAGCGAGCCGGCGGAAACGCCCAATCCCAGCTAGCGTCATCACCTGTGGCGATAGCTAGCCTGTCGGCGCGCCGTGGACGGCGAAGAACCGCGCACTCGCGCCAGCCGGCCGACACACGTTTCGGTGGGGACCGCACACCCGTTACGGGCCCCTCCTGGCGAGCGCGTGGTCGGCCTCGGCGCTGAGCAGACGGGCGGCGGCGGCCACCTCGTCCAGCTGGCCAGGCGTCATCGCCTCAAGACAGACGGCGAGCCGCTGGCGGTCACCGCGGCAGGCCATGCTCGTCGCGCTCTGAAAGGCGAGCGCGCGTGAGGCTGCGCCGATCGCCTTCAAGACGTCGGCCAGGGCCTGATCCACGTCATCGTTCGGATCAGGTCGCCGCGGAGGTCGATCATTCAACACCATTCACCGTGCCGTCCTTGAGATCCAAGTGTTGTCCGATCCCGTCGTGCCCACTACAGGCCTGACTCTGCGCCAGGTGCCGGCTGTGGTCAACAGGAGAGCGGCGCCTTCCCACAACATGGCACGAGTGGTGCAGGCGTCAGAACCGTCTGATCGCGCGGCAGCGTCAGGGCCGGCGGCAGAGGATCACTAGCGATTCAAGGTCTGATCAGGGACGCGTTCAGGCCGGTCAGAGGTTGACCTCGGCGAGGTGGTCGGCGGTACCGCCGCGCCATTCGACCAGGAAAAGGGTCGCGTCATCAGTTGTCGTCCCCTTCCTCTGGCGCATCAGTGTGTGAGAGAGGCTTCGTACCATCTGCTGCACGCTTCTCGTCATGGGCCCGACGTGCTCGATGGAGTTGATCAGACGTTCTTCGCCGAACTGCTCACCGCCGGTCTCATGCTCTTCGACGAGACCATCGGTGTAGAAGAGCACCCGATCGTGACGTACGAGCTGGCGCGCGTTGATCTGCGGGGCGGCACCGCCGAAGCCGACCGGGAGGGTGCTCGCCCCCTCCAACACCTCGATGACCTGGTTGCCGCGGATCAGCAACGGCGCCGGGTGCCCTGCGTTGACCCATTCCAAGGAACCAGACCCGATGTCCAGACGCACCATCTGTGCGGTGACGAACTGGTCGGGACTGAACTGGTCGTTGATGGCGGTATCCATGAATTCGTACAATTCGGCAAGCCCCACGTTGGCGCGCCTGGCGTGCCGGTAGGCGCCAATGGCCACGGTCGCCAGGACAGCGGCGTTCAAGCCGTGGCCCATCGCGTCGATGACGGCTATGTGCAGGACTTCGTCGTTGAGGGCGTAGTCCAAGCTATCCCCGGCGACGTCGTAGGCGGGCTCCATGATTCCGGCGACCGCGACCTGTGGGAGAGCCATGGACAACGGGGGCAACAGCGACCACTGGATCTCCGCGGACACGCTCATCGGCTCGCGACGCCGTGCCAGGAACTCGGGTTCCGCAGATGTGTCTGAAGAAAAGCACACGGATCCAGGCGTTGAGCTGCGGTAACGCATACTGGAACGCGTGCGCGGCGTGTTACTAGGCCGGGGTGTTATTGCTGGTCAGGAGGGGGTG
>NZ_VCKY01000484.1 GCF_005889735.1 Nonomuraea turkmeniaca | reverse complement strand
CAGTCACCCCCCAATCCGGCGCCCGCCACGCCACTTCGGACACGTCCGGACCCGAGTCCGGGGACTTCGACACCCGTGCGAGCGCACCAGGCGCCGTCCCAGCGCCAGGTTCCGATTCCGGGACGTCCGGCGACGCGGGTCCCACTACTCAAGGCACAGCGGGAGCCGTTCCGCTCAACGCATCCGGCGTCCCCTACCGTGGCAACCCTATCCAGGCCCGGGTCAAAGGCTCGGGACAGCCGGCATTGAGCAACTCCGCGCATCCGGGAAACGCGAGCGCCGGCCCCGTCCCGCCGGACGGACTCGGCACCACCCCATCCCCGGGGTCCAGCGCGACGCCACCTCCCGGATTCGGCGCACCCCCGCCCGCAGGGCCGGACGCGTGCGCACCGGCTGGGCCGGACGCATCTCCCTCCACCGAATCGGACGCCTACCCACCGGCGGGGCCGGACGCGCGGCAGGGTGCCGGGATGGGCGGGCGTCATGCGTCGCCGTCGCCGAGCACATATCCACCGCTGTCGCCATCCGCCACCTTCGTCGAGGTGGCGCCGCTGCCGTTCGGTATGACGGACCGTCCATGGGCGCAGGACCGGCAGCCGTTGGCGCTTGACCTGGCCCACGGGGGTCACCTGCTCATCGCGGGGGCCGCGCGCAGCGGCAGGTCTACGGCATTGCGGACGATCGCCGGGTCCATCGCGGCCCACGCCTCCCCGGGAGACGTGCACGTGCACGCGGTCGACTGCGGCTCGGGCGCGCTGCTGCCGTTGGTGGCGATGCCGCACTGCGGCGCCGTGGTGACCCGCGACCAGCTCGACCGCGTCGAACGCCTGCTCTCGCGCCTCCGAGGCGAGGTGGGTCGCCGCCAGCAGCTTCTGGCCGAGGCCGGGCATGCCTCCCTGGCCGAATACCGTCAGGCAGGCCACTGGCTCCCCTGGCTGGTGTTCATGCTGGATCGTTGGGAGGGCTTCGTGGCCGCGTTCGAGAGCTACGACTACGGCCGCCTGATCGAGGCGCTGCTCCAGTTGCTCCGGGAAGGCGCGGCAGTGGGGTTCAGAGCCGTGATCACCAGCGATCGGTCGGGCCTGCTCGGCCAGGTTTCCACGATCTTCGACGACCGGCTGCTCCTCCGTCTCTCCGATCCGTCCGACTACGGCCTGGCCGGCTTCCCGCTCAAGGGCCTGCCCTCGTCGGTGCCCCCGGGCCGTGCCCTGTCCATCGGCGACCACGGCATCGTCGAGCACCACATTGCGCTGCTCTCCCCGGACCCGGCGGGCCCGGCCCAGGTGGCGGCTCTCCAGGCCCTGGCCCGCGCCGCCGCAGCACACACGCAACCGCTGACGGCAGGCAGAGGCGGCTGGCGTTGGGATGGTGCGCCGCCGCTGCGCGTGGACGCGCTCCCGATGCGCATCACCGCAGCTCAGGCCCTTGACCTGGATCCCTCCTTCGTCCCGCCGTCCCCGCTGTGGGCGCTTGTCGGCGCGGGCGGCGACGCCCTCGCCCCGCTGGGGCTCGACCTGCTGGCGCACGGCCCCGGCGCCGTGCTCGCCGGCCCGCCGCGCTCCGGCCGCTCGTCGGCCCTGTTGACGGCCGCGCGTTCTCTGATCGAGCGCGGCACCCCGGTCATCGCCGTCACCCCGAGACGCAGCCCGCTCAGGGACCTGGACGGGGTGCTGGCCGTGCTGGACGGCAACGCCACGAATCTGCCGGAGCTGGTCGCGGACCTGCACAACTACGTCGTGCTGGTGGACGACGCCGAGCTGATCAACCCCGATTCCCCCCTGGGCACTGCCTTGGAAGAGGTGCTCCGTTCGGGCAGGGACGGTGATCACGGCCTGCTCATCGCCGGCACGACCGGCGACATGGCCGTCGCCTACCGCGGGTTCGTGGCGGAGACCCGCAAGGCACGTACGGGCCTGCTCCTGTCGGTGCAGAACCAGTCCGACGGTGATCTCTTCACCATCCGCCTCCCACGCGGCACGGTGGGCGGGCCGCCTGGACGGGGGTTCCTGGTGACGACCGGCAATGTCATCCCCATCCAGACTGCACTTCCCGACAACGGCTGACGACCACACGACGCACGGGCGTTCGCCGTTGGGCAGCGCACCGGCCGCCGGTGACCGCGGATAGTGCGGACGATGGCGTCGGCGGGCCGATCGCCGTCGGGGCGTTCACCGCCTCTTGACCGGTGGCCAGCGTGTCCCGCAGGCCGGGGTGGCCCGCAGACCGGCGCGGCCCGCAGACCGGCGCGGCCCGCAGACCGGCGCGGCCCGCAGGCCGCCCAAGCCCGTGACGTCCGGCCACGGGCGCCCGGAAGGGCTGGTGGTGTGTGGCCGGGGCTGCAGCGGCCGCCGCGATGGCAAGCCGAGGCGGAGCCGTGACGAGCCAGGGTGGACGGCTGAGTGTGGATACGGCCAGGAGCGCGAACGGCTCCTGGCCGTAGAGGGCCGACGGGTCAGCCGATCTTGTTGTTCACCGCCGAGTCCGAGTCGCCGCCCCAGACGTCGTCGTCCTCATGGAGCCACGTAGTCGCTTCCCGGTCCTGGGACTCCTGGCCTCCGGCCCCGCCCATCC
>NZ_VCKY01000483.1 GCF_005889735.1 Nonomuraea turkmeniaca | reverse complement strand
GTCGGGGGCGGGCGCCGGGTGGCTGGGCGTGATCAGGGGCGGCGTGTCCGTGCTGCTGGCGCTCGGCCCGGTGCCGTGGTTCCTGGCCATCCCGATGAAGAAGCTGACAGCGCGGCGGCGGGTCATGCCGATGCTGGCCGCGCTGGGCATCACGGCGGTGTTGCTGCTGGTGTTCGGGCTGCTGTTCAGCTCGGCGGACGCGGTGTTCGCCTCCTACGTGGAGCGGCTGACCACCGCGCCGGACTGGGCCGAGTCGGCGCCGATGCGCGTCTTCCTGTTCGCGGTCTTCGCCGTGTTGCTGGCGGCCGTGGTGCTGGTGGCACTCAGGCCGGTGGTCGATCCCGTGGGCCCGGAGACCAAGTTCACGGTGAGCAAGAGCATCTGGATCGTCCCGCTCACGGCGGTGAACCTGCTGTTCGCGTCGTTCGTCGCCGTGCAGATCACCGCGTTGTTCGGCGGCAACACATGGGTGCTGAAGACGGCGGGGCTGACCTACGCGGAGTACGCCCGGGAGGGGTTCTTCCAGCTCGTGGTGGTCAGCATGTTCGTGCTCGGCATGGTCGCGGTGGCCGGCGGGCTGCTCAAGACCGAACGCCGCGAGCGCTGGGTGCTGGCCTGCCTGCTCGGCGTGCTCTGCGGGCTGACGATGGTGGTGCTGGCCTCGGCCCTGCACCGCATGAACCTCTACACCGAGGCCTACGGCCTGTCCAGGCTGCGGATCACCGTACAGGCCACGGTCTGGTGGCTCGGCACGGTGTTCGCCCTCGTGCTGCTGGCCGGGTCGGTACGTCTCGCGGGCCGCGGCTCCGGCTGGCTGCCGCGGACGATCGTCCTGGTCACCGGGCTCGGCCTGGGCGCGTTCGCGATCGTGAACCCCGACCTGCGGGTCGCGTACACGCAGGTGGAGGTGCGCGGCGTCACCAAGATGGACTCCGACTACCTGGGGAACCTCGGCGCGGAGGCCGTGCCGGCCCTGGACCGGCTGCCGGAGCCGCAGCGCAGCTGCGTGCTGGCCGACGTCGTCAAGGCGAACGGGCTGGAACGGCCCGACGCGTGGAACGGCTGGAACGTGGCCCGCGCCCAGGCGCGGGACCTGCTGGCCGCGCGGCCGATCGACAAGTCGGTCTCGTGCGCAGGGGTGCCGTCGCGCTCTGATTGAATCTTGAGGTGAGGTTCGACGTAGTCATCAGCGGTGGACGGGTGCTCGACGGGACAGGCGCCCCGCCGTACCGGGCGGACGTGGCGATCCGCGGCGATCAGATTGCCGCGGTCGGCCGGCTGGACGGCGCGGAGGCGGAGACCGTGGTCGACGCGGCGGGGCGGTTCGTCGCACCGGGCTTCGTGGACTGCCACGCCCACGGCGACGCGGCCGTCTTCGACCCGGCGGTGCAGCAGGCGGCGTTGCGGCAGGGGGTGACGACGTTCGTGCTCGGGCAGGACGGGCTGTCCTTCGCGCCCGGATCGGCCGAGACCGTCGCCTACGCGGCACGCTACTTCGCCGCCGTCAACGGCTCCCCGGTCCGGAGCTCGCCGGGCGGCGGTCCATCGGCTGAGCGGGCGCGGTCCGCCGCGCCGCCGAGCCGGCGGGCGCGGTCCGCCGATGCGCCGGTCGAGGGGCCGCTGACGGTGGGCGAATTGCTCCGCTCCTACGACCGCGCGGTCGCGGTCAACACGGCCTACCTGCTCCCCCACGGCACGATCCGCTACGACGTCATGGGCCCGTCGCCCGATCCGGCCTCGCCGGACGACCTGGCGAAGATGCTGCGGCACGTCGAGCGCGGCCTGTCGGAGGGCGCGGCCGGGCTGTCGAGCGGGCTCGAATACCTGCCGGGACGCTACGCCACCGCCGAGGAGCTGGCCGCGTTGTGCGAGCCGCTCGGCGGCCTCCCCTACGTCACCCACATGCGGGCCTACGGCGCCGGCGCCGGGGTGGGCATGGCCGAGGTCGTCGAGATCGCCGGCCGCTCCGGCGCTGCCGTGCACGTCTCCCACCTGCACGGACCCGCCGACGTGCTGTTGCCACTGGTCGAGAACGCGCTGGCCAGGGACGTCGACCTGACCTTCGACACCTACCCCTACCTGCGGGGCAACACGATCCTGGCCATGTACGCGCTGCCGCCGTCCGTGCCGGGCGCCGAGCCGGACCGCGCGCTGGAGATGATCGCCTCCGGGGAGTTGGACGGCTGGTGGGCGACGCTGGCCGACTCGTGGCCCCGGCTGACCGTCTCGCATGCCCCCGGCATGGAGTGGACCGAGGGGCTGACCATGGTGGCGGCGGCCGAGCGGGCGGGGGTCGAGCCGGGCGAGCTCTGCCGCCGGCTCCTGACGGAGACGCGCCTGGAGGCGGGCGTCGTGTTCGCCCGCCCCGACGAGGGGCCCGCGGGCGAGGAGTCCGTACGCCGGATGTTGCGCCACCCTTCGCACACCGGCGGCTCCGACGGCATCTATGTGGGCGGGCATCCGCATCCGCGCGGATACGGGGCGTTCGCCAGGTTCCTCGGACGGCACGTCAGGGAGCTGGGCGACTGGACGTGGGAGCAGGCCGTCGTGCACCTGGCGTCGCATCCGGCCCGGCGGTTCGGGCTGGTGGACCGGGGGCT
>NZ_VCKY01000482.1 GCF_005889735.1 Nonomuraea turkmeniaca | reverse complement strand
ACCCGGACGTCGGGGGCGCCGTCGGGCCCCGGCACGTGCCGGTCCTCGATCACCACGTCGGCGTCCGCCGGAGGCGCGGCCGCCAGGAACGCGTTGATCTGCGCCCTGACCCCGTCGAGCTCCTCGTGTGGATCGCAGCCGCAGTGCCGGCCGCCATCGTCGTGGGGGTGGTGGTCTGGTGGCTTCGCCGTGACCCGGTCGGCGGTGACGCCGGCGGCGGCTTCGAGGCCGAGCGGACGTGGGACTGGGAGCTGAGCCTCACGCCCGAGGCCGAGGCCGCGTTCATGGAGGGCCTGCGGGCCTACCACGACGCGGGGAACGCCCTGCGCCTGGTGGGGGAGCACGGCGTGCTCACGACGTACGGCCCGCCGCGGCTGATCTCCCTGCACCTGCTCGCCGACGGCTTCGCCGCCCTGGGCGACGCCGCGATGCACGATCCGCACGGCACGGTCGCCGCCATGATGGCGCGGTTCGCGGCCGCCGAGCGGCCCGGGGTGCTGCACCTGCGGCCGGAGTGGCCGGCCGGCGAGGTGGACGGCATGGACCAGGCGGCCTTCGCCGACGCCGTACGGGCGATCGTGTGCCCGCCCGGGACCAAGGGCGTCCACGACCTGGGCGCGCTGCGGGTCACCGTGACAGGCGAGCAGGCGGCCGGCGCCGTGGGAACGTGCCAGACCAACACGATGCTGCTGGACCTGGCCCGCGTGCTCGACCTCTACCAGGAGGCCCGCGAGAAGCAGCCCGGCGTCGCGGCGGACGAGCTGCTGCGCGAGGTCCTGTCCGGCGTGATCGCGGCCGGCGGGCCGGGCCTGACCTGGGTACGGCCGCCCACTCCCGAGGAGCGCCGCATCGTTACGCGTTGACCTCGGCGCGGCCGTGCCGCCAGTAGCCCATGAACGCCACCGCCCGCCGGTCCATGCCCCGCTCGGCCACCAGGTGCCTGCGCAAGGTCTTGATCACCGCCGCCTCGCCGGCCAGCCACGCGTACAGCGAGTCCGCCGCGTCCTCCTCCGGCACCTCCCACAGCTCCTCGGCGTCGACGTCCACGTCGTCGAAGGCCTCGGGCACCGGCAGCGGCGGCAGCAGCCGGTCGGCGGCGGCCCGCACGGCGGGGACGAGCAGGTCGCCGCGCTCGGCGCCGTTCCTGGCCAGCCAGCCGACCTTGACCGAGCAGGCGGTCTCGACGGGCAGGAAGTCGTCCTCGCACGGGACCTCCATGAGGACCTCGCCCACGACCCCGGCGGGCAGGCGTTCGAGCACGGAGCAGATCGCGGGCACGGCCGTCTCGTCGCCGGCGATGAGCACGGTCCTGCTCCCCGCCGGCGGCCGGAACTCCAGGCCGCCGTGCCACCCGTCGTAACGGGCGTCGGGGCCCAGGAGGACGGCCTTGTCGCCGGGCCGCGCCCGCTCCGCCCAGCGGGCCACCGGGCCGTCGCCGCCGGGGTGCATGACCACGTCGACGTCCACCTCGCCGGCCTCCCGCCGTACCTGCCTGGCGGTGTACGTGCGCATCGGGTTGCGCTTGTCGTCGTCCAGCCCTCGCCACCGCGTGAACCAGTCCGGGCCGGTCGGCAGGTGGGCCAGGCCGTGCTCGGGCACCGGCAGGATGAGCTTGATGCGCTGGTCGAAGCCGTTGTCGGCGAAGTGATGGAGCTCCTCTCCGGTGAACGTCACCCGCAGGAACGACGGGCTGAGGCGCTGCAGCCGACCGACCTGAACGTGGAACATGTGAAAGGGCTGGCTCATCCCGACCTCTCCATCGATATTAGGTGAGCCTAACCTAAACGATCGCGCGCAAGATGGCCAGCGCGGGGTCCTAGCCGGGGCATCACCGCGTCAGTGCAGGTGGGGCGTGGGTCTCACCGGCGGGCAAGCGGCGTTGTGATGAAAGTTTCACCGCGCGTTGACAGCGGGAAAGCGCTTACCTATGTTGTGGCGTGTTCGCTCACACGTATGGCAGCCACATATGTGAACGATTGCTCGCTGGGGGGACTCTACGTCGCGGGCCGGTTCCGGCCTGCTCGGGCCAGCAAGGAGCTTGAATCGTGCGACAGAGAATCAACGGCAGAACGGCCGCGGTCATCGCCGGCGTCCTCGCCCTCACCGGCACGGCCATCGCCGGCGTCGCGGCGGCCTCGTCCGCGGCCGCCGCACCGGCGCCGGGAGCGTACACCGTGGTCAACAACGCCAGCGGCCTGTGCCTCACCGTGCCGGGGGCCACCTCGTCCGACGCCGTCCAGCTCACCCAGACCGGCTGCGGCGGCTCCGGCCAGACCTGGAACCTGGCCGCGGCCGGCAGCGGCTACACGCTCAAGGCCGCCCACAGCGGCAAGTGCGCCGGCGTACGGGACGCCAGCACCTCCGCGGGCAAGCCGGTGCAGCAGGAGAGCTGCACCGGCGCGACGTCGCAGACGTGGACGCTGCCCGAGTCGGGCAGCACCGTCAGGGTCGTCAACGCCAACGGCGGCAAGTGCCTCAACACCAAGGACAACGCGACCTCGTCGGGCGCCCTGGTGCAGACGAACTCCTGCGACTCCGTCGCGACCAAGCAGTGGCGGCTCGTGCCCGCAGGCGGCGGCACCCCCGGTCCCGACCCGACCCCCACCGTGACGACGCCGCCTCCCGGCGGCAACCCGAC
>NZ_VCKY01000481.1 GCF_005889735.1 Nonomuraea turkmeniaca | reverse complement strand
ACACCGACACCAAATTCACCAACGACCCATGCCCGACCCCCACACCCTTCGGCACACCCGTCGACCCCGACGTATAAATCACATACGCCAACCCCGCCGGATCCACCCGCACAGATGGCACCGGCGCGCTGCCCGGCAAGGTCGCGAGCCGCGCCCGAACTTCCGGATCGTCCAGCACGATCACCGGAGCCGCGGCGTCGCCGTCGCCGACGGCGGCCGCGACCAGCTCATCTACGCCGCTGTCGGTGAGCACGGCCGCCGCACCAGCGTCATTCAGCAGCAGCGCGACCCGCTCGGCCGGGTTGGAGGGATCGATCGGCAGGTAGGCGGCCCCTGCCTTCCACACACCCACGATCGCGGTGACCATCTCCACACCGCGCGGCAGGCACAACCCCACCACCGACTCCGCCCCCACGCCGATGCCGCGCAGATGATGCGCGAGCCGGTTCGCGGCCGCGTCCAGTTCGGCGTAGGACCGCGTCGCCCCCTCGAACACCACCGCCGGAGCATCCGGGTTGGCGGCCACCTGCCGCTCGAACAACTCGACCACCGTCGCGTCGGGCAGTACCGCCGCGGTGTCGTTCCATCCCTCCAGCACCAGATCCCGCTCCTGCGGATCCAGCACCTCTACCTCATGCAGCCGCACATCCGGCGCCGCGGTGACACTGTCCAGCACCCGCAGCCATCGCTGAACGATGGTCTCCACCGTGCCGGCGTCGAAGAGATCCGCCGAGCCGATCATCGACCCGCGCAACCCCGCCGGATGTCCTTGTTCATCGACGACTTCTGACAGCGACACTTCCAAGTCGAACTTCGCCGCCGAGGACGCCCCGTCCACCCGGGCAGCCCCCGCGCTCACGCCAGGCATGTCCAGCACTGCGCGCTCGGTGTTCTGCACCGTCAGCATCACCTGGAACAACGGATGCCGCGCCAGCGACCGCACCGGCGCCAGTTCCTCCACCAACCGCTCGAACGGCACATCCTGATGCGCCAACGCCCCGAGACTCGCCTCCCGCACCCGGGCCAGCACCTGCCGAAACTCCGGATCCCCCGACAAATCCGTACGGATCACCAACGTGTTGACGAAGAACCCGACCAGATCATTCAGCGCCTCATCCGTACGCCCCGCCACGGCGGCACCGATCGGGACATCCGTACCCGCACCCAGCCGGGAGAGCAGCACCGCGAACGCGGCCTGCATCACCATGAACGGAGTCGCACCCTCGGCCCGGGCCAGCTCCACCAACCGCTGATGCATATCAGCGGGCACGTGCACCGGTACCCGGTGCCCACGATGACTGGCCACCGCAGGACGCGACCGATCGTAGGGCAGCCGCAACTCCTCCGGCGCCCCGACCAACGCCTGCCGCCAATAATCGACCTGCGCCGACAGCAGACTCTCCGGATCGGACTCCGCTCCCAGCAACTCCTGTTGCCACAGGGCGTAGTCCGCGTACTGCACTGGCAGCGGCTCCCACACCGGCGCCGCACCCCGCAGCCGCGCCGCGTACGCCGCCGACACATCCCGGCCCAGCGCCGCCCGCGACCAGCCATCACCCGCGATGTGATGCACCAGGACGACGAGCACCTGCTCGTCAGCGCCGGTCTGGAACAGCCACGCCCGGATCGGCACCTCGACCGCCAGGTCGAACGCGTGCTGTGTCGCCCGTCCCACAGCCTCGGCCAGTTCCGCGGCTTCGACCTGGGACACCTGCAGCGCCCAATCCAGCTCGTCCATATCCAGGACCCGCTGGTGGGGCTCACCCTCGGCAGCCGGGAAGATCGTGCGCAGCGACTCGTGCCGCCCGATGACATCCCGCAGCGCCGCAGCCAACGCCGGCACATCCAACTCGCCGGTCAACCGCACCGTCGTCGGAATGTTGTAAGTCGCACTCGGCCCCTCCAACTGCGCAAGGAACCACAACCGCCGCTGCGCGAACGACAACGGCACCCGCTCCGGACGCCCAGCCACCCGCAACGGCAACCGCGCCTCACCCACCCCCGACAACCGCGCCGCCAAACCCGCCACCGTCGACACCTCGAACAACGCCCGTAGCGGCAACTCCACACCCAACACCGACCGAACCCGCGACACCAACCGAACCGCCAACAGCGAATGCCCACCCAGCCGGAAAAAGTCGTCATCCACCCCAACCGACGACAAACCCAACACATCCGCGAACACGCCGCACAGGATCTCCTCCTGCACACTGACCGGCCCACGACCCGACCCACTCCCATACTCCGGAGCCGGCAACGCCTGACGATCCAGCTTCCCGTTCACCGTCAACGGCAACGCGGGCAACGAGACAACGGCAGCCGGAACCATGTACTCCGGCAACAGCCCCGCCACGAACTCCCGCACACCAACCCCATCAAGACCAGCCCCGCCGGCGTTGTCGGCGCTGTCGGTGTCGGCGGGCACCACATAGGCGACCAGCCGCTTGTCCCCCGGCACATCCTCACGAGCGACCACCGCCGCCTGGGCGACCTCGGGGTGGGCCAGCAGCGCGGCCTCGACCTCACCCGGCTCGATCCGGAACCCCCGAACCTTCACCTGCTCATCCGCACGACCGACGAACACCAACTGCCCATCCGCCGTCCACCTGGCCAGATCCCCCGACCGATACATCCGCCCACCCACCACGAACGGACACGCCACAAACCGCTCAGCAGTCAACCCCGCACGACCCACATAC
>NZ_VCKY01000480.1 GCF_005889735.1 Nonomuraea turkmeniaca | reverse complement strand
CACCCGTCCCGACCCCCCAGGACGGCACCCGTGGTCTGAATGTATTCATCCTGCAGGCTCGGCCTGTCCGTCCCGGTCATCCAGTCCATCTCGTGGCCGGGTCCCGCCACGAACCCGTCCAGTGACATCGCGAAGTGGAAAAGCACCTTCCCGCCTGCGGTCTGCGGCTCGGTGTCGTTCATTCATCGTCTCCTGTGATCTGCTTGCGAGTGGTAGTCCTCAGGCTGGCCGCCGTGGTGCCGCCGCCCCTGCTGCTGGGCGTGGAGTTCGTTCATGGCCCGACGGGAAGGTCGTAGTAGCGCAGCGCGCTGGAGCCGATGCGGGACAGGTCGGTGCCGTACACGTGGATCGTGACGGCGGTGTGATCGCCGGGGTTCGCGACCCGGTGGATGTCGCCGGGCGGGGCGAAGCCATTGACCGCGCCGGTCGCGTTCGTGGTGCGCCCCACCGGAACGAGCAAGTCACCGCTGCTGTCGAGCGTGAACAGTTCTTCGTCCAGCACGCCCTGGATGATGCCGAATACGCACCAGGTCACGTGGTCGTGGATCCGCGTGGTGCGGCCCGCCGGCCACACGATGGCCTGGATCGAGAAGGCCCCGTCCGGCTCGACGTGCAGCAGCTGGCTGCGTAGGTCCTCCTGGTCGCTGGGATGGACCCCGGTCAGCGCCTCGGGCGAGGGAAGGTAGCGCCGCAGCGCGCTCGCGGCGCGTTGGGCGGTGCGCTGCCAGTCGCCGCGGCGGTTCAGCGCCACGCGGATTCCGGCCACCAATTCGTCCAGACGGGGCGCGGTGGGCAGTGGCTGGTTCACGAGCGTCATGGCTGTCCCTTCGCGGTTTCGGCCGGTGCGGCATCACTGCCGTGCCGTGACTCCAACGGTATGGATAGGGTGGCGCTGATAAGAGATCCAATAATGGACGAGTTATGAGTACCAGTTCGCCTGAGTTGTTCGTGGAGATCGACCGCTCCCGTCCCCGTGGCCTGCGCGCCGAGCTGGAGCGGAGCCTGCGGGATGCCATCAGGGCGGGCCGGTTACGCCCCGGCGTTCGGCTGCCGTCGTCCCGCACGCTCGCCGCGGACCTCCAGGTCACCCGCGGTGTGGTCATCGCCGCCTATCAGCAGCTCACCGCCGAGGGCTACCTGACCTCCCGACAGGGCTGGGGCACCGTCGTCAACGCGATCACCACGCCCGACGGGCCACAGCGCCACCGCCCGCCGCCCGCCGCCGTCCGTTATGACTTCCGGCCCGGAGCCCCGGACGTCGGCCTGTTCCCGCACGCGGCCTGGGCGCGCGCGACCCGTGCGACGATGCGGTCCCTACCCGACGAGTCACTCGGCTACAGCGACCCGGCCGGTCTCCCGGCGCTACGCGAGACGCTGGCCGACTACCTGGGCAGGGTCCGCGGCGTGTCCTGCGAACCGGACGACATCGTGGTGTGCAACGGCTTCTCGCACGGGTTGAGCCTGCTGGCCCGGGTGCTCGCCGAGCGGGGCATCGCCGTTGAGAACCCCGGCCACCCCGACTGGCGAGAGCAGATCGAATGGGCCGGCGCCGGCTGCCACCCCATCGAGGTCGACGACGAGGGGCTGCGCGTGGACCGGCTGACCGCGTCCAGGGCGGGCGCGGTGCTCGTCACACCCGCCCACCAGTACCCCACTGGTGTGGTGCTCTCGGCCGGCCGACGGATCGACCTGCTCGACTGGGCCCGCACCAGCGGCGCGTACATCGTCGAGGACGACTACGACGCCGAATACCGCTACGACCGCCAACCCGTCGGCGCCCTCCAAGGGGTCGCGCCCGATCACGTCGTCCACGCCGGTAGCCTCTCCAAGAGCCTGGCCCCCGGGCTGCGGCTCGGCTGGCTGGTCGTCCCCCCGGCGCTACGCGAGGAGGTGGTCGCCGCCCGCGCGCGCAGTGACCGATTCACCCCCTCGATCATCCAGGCCACCGTCGCCGAGTTCATCCAGCGCGGCGACCTCGACCGGCACCTGCGGCGCACCCGTCGCAGCTACCGCCAACGACGCGACGCGCTCATCGCGGCCCTGCGCCAACAGCTGCCCGCCTACCGTGCGACAGGCATCTCCGCGGGTCTACATGTCCTGGTCAGGCTGCCCGACGGCATGGACGCAACCCACCTCGCCGCCACCGCCGCCCGGCACGGCATCCTCATACAGCCCCTGGACCGCTACCGGTCCAGCCCTGCGCCAGACCAACAGCCGGCCCTCGTGATGGGCTACAGCAGGCTCACGCCCCATCACATCGAGGAAGGCATCCACCACCTCGCCACCATCCTGAGCTCAGAGGGCGTCACTACTCGACCCGTTGAAGACGACCACGGGTGACGTCGCGAGGTCAGTCAGCCGGTCGTCTCGTCCCACGAGGAACGCATGGGCCACAATTTCCACAAAAGCCTATCCATGACGCAGATCATCGAGCTGGCCCAAGCCAGCAGCGGCGCAGTCACCGTGGAGAACGCAACGGCCTGACGTTCGCCCGCCGAGGGGCCTTCGGGGAGGATCGGACCGGGTTTTGGCGCTACGCCCGAGGGGCTTGCATTCGGTACCTAGTGCCGCATCAGGCAACGTTTGCCCTGTCGACGACGGCGCGTAGGCGCCGGTCGTCGGCGTGGCGGTTTCGCAGATGATGCGGCGCTAGCCGAGATTCAGAACCTCATCGTCCGCGTGCGTGCCGAACTCGGCGACGCGCACCT
>NZ_VCKY01000047.1 GCF_005889735.1 Nonomuraea turkmeniaca | reverse complement strand
TCACCAACCCGCCCGTGCCCCCCGCCACGGCCGGGGCGACCGCGACCGGCGTGACCGGCGCCGGCTACACCAACAACGACCTGGACGCGGCCACCGCGACGACCCTGTTCGACGTGGACACCATGAACGACCAGGTCTCGGTCCAGTCCCCCGCCAACGCCGGCAACCTGGCCCCGACCGGCAAGCCGGCCGTGGACGCGGCCACCGACGCCGGGTTCGACATCTACAGCAAGCTGAACAACGGCGTGACGGTGTCCAACACCGCGTACGCCACGCTCAAGGTCCGCGGCGCGTACCGCCTCTACACGGTCAACGTGCTCACCGGCATGGCGAACCTCGTTGGAACGTTCCCCGGCAGTCGCCAGGTGACCGACATCGCCGTCCAGCTCGACAAATAGTTCCCAGAGCGCCCCCGGGCTACCGCACCCCGGGCGGCATCTGTTACTGGTTGGTACATGAGACGCGTGCGGCTCCACCGCGATCTTCCGGTGCCGATGCCCGACGGCGTGACCCTGCTGGCCGACCACTACGCTCCGGCCGCAGGCGGGCGGGCCCCCGTCATCCTGATGCGCTCCCCCTACGGCCGGCGCGGGCTGTTCGGCTGGCTCTACGGCCGCGGCTTCGCCCGGCAGGGCTTCCACGTCGTGATCCAGAGCTGCCGGGGCGGTTTCGGCTCCGGCGGGCTGCCCGACCCGCTCGGCGACGAGCACGACGACGGCCTGGCCACCGTGGCGTGGCTGCGCGAGCAGCCCTGGTACGGCGGCTCGTTCGCCATGTTCGGCCCTTCCTACCTCGGCTACACGCAGTGGGCGATCGCTCCCTACGCCGGGCCGGACCTGAAGGCCATGGCCGTGCAGATCACCGCCTCCCAGTTCAGGGACGCCGCCTACGTGGGCGGCGCGTTCGCCTTGGAGTCGGCGCTGAGCTGGACCACGCTCACCGACGCCATGTCACGCCGCTTCGGCGGCGCCGCGTTGTGGACCGCGCCCCGGCTCACCCGCAGGGCGGTCCTGTCCGGGCGGCCCGTGGCCGAGCTGGACCTGGTCTCGGCGGGCCGGCCGCTGCCCTTCTTCCAGGATCTGGTGACGCATCACGCGGACCCGGCGGTGCCGTACTGGGACAAGCGCGACTTCTCGCTGAAGGTCGGCGACGTGGACGCGGCCGTCACCATGCTGGGCGGCTGGTACGACGTGTTCCTGCCGTGGCAGCTGAAGGACTACGCGGCGTTGCGGGCGGCGGGCCGGCGGCCGTATCTGACGATCGGGCCGTGGTACCACATCGACACGCGGCACGGCCGGCCCACGATGGCGGAGGCGTCGGCGTGGTTCCGCGCGCACCTGCTGGGCGACATGTCGCGGCTGCGGCCCGACCCCGTGCGGATCTACGTGACGGGCGCGGAGGAGTGGCGCGACCACCCCGACTGGCCGGTGCCGGGCATGCGCGAGCAGCGCTGGCACCTGCAGCAAGGGTTCGGGCTGGGTCCGGAAAGGGTGGGCACCGGCGGGCCGCAGGAGTCCGAGCCCGACCGGTTCCGCTACCACCCCGCCCATCCGACGCCGGTGATCGGCGGTCCGGTGCTGCTCGGCGACTCCCGGCCGCGCGACCAGCGGCGGCTGGAGCAGCGCCGTGACGTGCTGGTCTACAGCTCGCCGGCGCTGGAGTCGGCCGTGGAGATGATCGGACCGGTCCGCGCGGAGCTGTTCGTGCGCTCCAGCACCCCGTACGTGGACGTGGTGGCGCGGGTGTGCGACGTGTGGCCGGACGGGCGCTCGTTCAACGTGTGCGAAGGTGTGCGGCGCCTCGGGCCCTCCACCGATGACGTGCGGCGGGTGGAGTTCGACCTGTGGCCGATCGCGCACCGGTTCCGGCGTGACCATCGGATCCGGGTGCACGTGGCGGCCGGGGCGTACCCGACGATCGCCCGCAATCCCGGCACCGGCGACCCGCTCGGCGCGGGCGGTGCGATGGTGCCCAACGACATCGAGGTGTTCCACTCCCCCGACCGGCCCTCGGCCGTGGTGTTGCCGCTGTGTTCATGGCCTCACTCCGTGAGGCGGACTCGTTCACCCAACGCCGCCGCCTTCCCCCGCTCTGGTCGCTACGCTCCCGCCGCTCCTCCAGACGACGGCGCTCACTCGTGCGCGCCTCGCGGCTGATGTCGCTGGTCCTGCTGTTGCAGGGCCGGGGCGGGATGACGGCGGCCGAGCTGGCCAAGGAGCTGGAGGTCTCCGAGCGCACCGTGCATCGCGACGTGCTGGCGTTGTCGGAGGCCGGCGTGCCGGTCTACGCCGATCGGGGGCGGGGCGGCGGCTACCGGCTGCTGGAGGGCTACCGTACCCGGCTGACCGGGCTGGACCGGGCCGAGGCAGAGGCGTTGTTCCTGTCGGGCGTGCCGGCCGCGCTGCGCGAGATGGGGTTGCAGGACGTGGCGGCGACCGCCCGGCTGAAGGCGGCCGCCGCGTTGTCCCCGGCCCTGCGGGACGCGCCGGCGACCGCGGCGCAGCGGTTCCACCTGGACGCGCCGGGGTGGTTCGCCGGCGACGACCCGCCGCCGGCCGCGCTCGCGCCGCTGGCCAGGGCGGTGTGGAACGACCGCCGCGTCCGGACCGCGTACAAGGGCAACCAGCGGACGCTGGAGCCGTACGGGCTGGTGCTGAAGGCGGGGGTCTGGTATCTGGCCGCGCGGCTCGGGACGCGGGTCCTGGTCTTCCGGGTGCACCGGTTCGGCGCGATCGAGGTGCTCCCCGAGTCCTTCGACCGGGATCCGGGCTTCGACCTGGCCGCGTTCTGGGCGGAGCGGTCGGCCGAGTTCACCCGCTCGCTGCTGCGGGACGTGATCACGTTGCGGCTGAGCGAGCGGGGGCGGCGCATGTTGCGGCACATCGCCGACCCCGCGGCGCTGGCGGACGCGCTGGGGTCGCTCCAGCCGGACGGGACCGTGCAGCTGGCGGTGGAGTCGGTGGAGGTGGCCTTCTCGCAGGTGCTGCGGTTCGGGCCGGAGGCGGAGGTGCTGGCGCCGCCGGAGCTGCGGGCGATGGTCGCCGAGGCCGCCGCCCGCACCTCCGCGCTCTACGATTAGCGGGTCGCACCTGCCGTCAGCGGTAGTCGTCCGGGCCGGCGTCCTTGCCGGTCTCCTCCACCTCGGTGATGAAGCGCCACACCTGCGGGCGGCTGCCGTCCACATCGGTCAGGCCGTACGCCTCGGCCAGCTGCCCGCTGTCCACGGACCGGCCCGACCACCGTTGCTTGTCCGGGTCGCCGGCGATCGCGGCGATCCCGCGGCCCACGTAGGCGGGGGTCTCGGAGACCAGCCAGCTCTTGTGGGCCACCTTGGCCTCGCGCCAGTTGTCCTCGGTGACGCCGAAGTTGTCGAGCATCGCCTCCGAGCGCAGGAACCCGGGCGTGACCGCCACGCCCGTCCCGCCGTACGGGCGCAGCTCCTTGGACCAGGCGTACGCCAGCCGGTTCACCGACATCTTGGCCAGGTCGTAGTAGACGTTCTCCCGGTAGCGGGTCTCGTTGAACTCCCAGGTGCCGTCCGTGACCTCCACGACCAGCCCGCCCTCGTTCCTGATCAGCAGCGGGAGCAGGAACCTGCTGCTGATGATGTGGGTGTCGACGGCCAGCCGGAGCAGCCGCAGTCCCTTGTCCAGGTCGTGTTTCCACACGGGGGTGTCCCACTCCCACAGGTGGTCGCTGCCCCATACGTCGTTGACCAGCACGTCGAGTCGCCCCTGCTCGCGCTCCACGCGCCCGGCCAGCGCCTCCACCTGGGTGGGATCGAGGTGGTCGACCTGGACGGCGATGCCCGTGCCGCCGGCCGCCGTGACCAGCTCCGCCGTCTCCTCGATGGTCTCCGCCCTGTTCATCTCCGAGCGCTGCCCGCGGATGCTCCTGCCCGTGCAGTAGACCGTCGCGCCGGCCGCGCCCAGCGCGACCGCTATCCCTCGTCCCGTGCCGCGGGTCGCGCCCGCCACCAAAGCAATCATGGGACCGATCGTTCCCGGGAAAGAGGACATCTCTTGTCATGTTTTCCGCGGGAGCCGTTCGGCGCGTGCAACCGACCATTCGCCGATCGATGATCGGCAGGGGATGCCCCGGTAACTAAGCTCCAAAAACGGTGTTACGGGCACGTGTCTCGTGTGCCGAGATGAGGTCTCAGCATTTAGGCCAAACCGTAATATAAGCGACATTGGGTTTAATACCGCCGTAAAGCTACTCTCCCTCCATTGACTACCTGTCAGTAGCCGGTCACTACCGGCTGCTGAACCCTGCCATCGGAGGGTCGATGACTACCGGGGAACCCGGGCGGCCACGCACTGACCGCAGCCCATGGAACTGGCTGCTGGTCCTGCCCATCGTGCTGCCGCTCCTGACGTTCTTGTTCAACGCCGACGAGCCGCGCCTGCTGGGCTTCCCGCTCTTCTACTGGCTGCAGCTCGCCTTCATCGGAGTCGGCGTCGTGTCCACCACCATCGTCTACAGGATGACCAAGTGAGCGGGCACACGACCGAGCTGGTCGTCTTCACCCTGCTGTTCCTGGTCGTCAGCGGTATGGGCTTCGTCGCGGCCCGCTGGCGGCGGCCCGAGAACATCGAGAGCCTCAACGAGTGGGGGCTGGGCGGGCGGAACTTCGGGTCCTGGATCACCTGGTTCCTGGTCGGCGGCGACCTGTACACCGCCTACACGTTCGTCGCGGTGCCCGCGCTCGTGTTCGGGGCGGGCGCGCTGGGCTTCTACGCCGTGCCGTACACCGTGATCATCTACCCGCTGGTGTTCCTGGTCCTGGCCAGGATGTGGTCGGTCTCGCACGTGCACGGGTTCGTCACGCCGGCCGACTTCGTCCGGGCCCGCTTCGGGTCGCCGACGCTGGCGCTGCTGGTGGCGATCACCGGGCTGGTGGCGACCATGCCGTACATCGCGCTCCAGCTGGTCGGCATCGAGGCCGTGCTGAAGTCGATGGGCGTCACCGGGCACCTGCCGATCATCATCGCGTTCGCGATCCTGGCCGCCTACACCTACCAGTCCGGCCTGCGCGCCCCCGCGCTGATCGCCTTCGTCAAGGACACGCTGATCTACATCGTGATCCTGGCGGCGGTCATCTACATCCCGGCCAAGCTCGGCGGCTGGGGATCGGTCTTCGACGCGGCCAAGGCCAAGTTCGACGCCTCCCCCGCGCCCGGTGACGGGATCATCCTCAACGCCAACAACCAGCTGCAGTACATCACCCTGGCCTTCGGCTCGGCGCTGGCGCTGTTCCTCTACCCGCACAGCCTCACCGGCGTGCTGGCCTCCAAGAACCGCAACGTGATCAAGCGCAACATGTCGGCGCTGCCCGCCTACAGCCTCCTGCTCGGGCTGATCGCGCTGCTGGGCTACATGGCGATCGCGGCGGGGACCAAGCCGGTCATGAACCCGGACGGCAAGACAGCGGACAACAACACGATCGTGCCGCAGCTGTTCGACCAGATGTTCCCCGACTGGTTCACCGGCGTCGCCTACGCCGCGATCGGCATCGGCGCGCTGGTCCCCGCGGCGATCATGTCGATCGCGGCGGCCAACCTGTTCACCCGCAACATCTACCGTGAGTACTTCAACCAGCACGCCACCGACGCCCAGGAGGCCCGGGTCTCCAAGCTGACCTCGCTCCTGGTCAAGGTCGGCGCGGTGCTGTGCATCCTGGTGCTGGACCCGCAGTTCTCCATCGACCTGCAGCTCATCGGCGGCGTGATCATTCTGCAGACGCTGCCGTCGGTGGCGCTCGGCCTCTACACGCGCTGGTTCCACAAGGGCGGCCTGATGGCGGGCTGGGCGCTCGGCCTGGCGGTGGGCATGTGGATGCTCTACCTCATCCCGAACCCGGTCACCGGCAAGCAGCACTTCGGCGGCTCGGCGTTCGCGCTGTCCAACTTCGGCTTCGACACCAAGATGACCATCTACGTCGGGTTCGTGGCGCTGGCCGTCAACCTGGTGGTGGCGGCGCTGGGCACGCTGCTGTTCCGGGCGCTCAAGGTGGCCGACGGGCCGGACGCGACCTCGCGCGACGACTACTTCGCCGACGAGGGCGACCCCAAGGTCAAGGACCTGGACCTCACCGGCTCGCACTGACCGCCGGCGGCCCGCCCCCGTCCCCCCGGGGGGCGGGCCGCCGGTCACACCAGATAGCCGGGATTGGCGACCTCGAGCTTGGCCCGCACGGCCTCCTCCAAGGCGGTGACGAGCTCGTGGTCGTCGTCGATCCGGCCGTCGCGGATGGCGGCGGCCAGCTCGGCGTCACTGCCCATGCCGAGTGCGGCCAGCCGCGCCGCGTGCTCCGCCGCCTGGGCGGGCCCCAGCTCGATCTCCCGCTCCACCATGCCCAGCACGTTGATCGCGACCCGGGTGTGGAACCGCACCCGGCCCTCGACGGCCGGCAACACGTCGCTCTCGAGGAAATCGCGCACGGCGGCCACCAGCTGCGCCGCCGTCGGCACGTCGTGCGGGCCCTTCGTCATCTGATCTCCCTTTTAACGGTGAACGGCTAGCCTGCGGCCATGCGCACAGAGTCTCCCACCGCACCGGACCCGGTGCTCGGGCCCAAGCTCATCCGGGCCGAGATCTTCGTCGTCATGTCGGTCTCGCTCGGCGCGAGCGGCCTGGTGGCGCTCGTGCGGCTGATCGGGGCGCTCACCGCGCCGAAGGAGCTGAAGAGCCAGCAGGCCGTGCTCGTCGGGTCCATGGCCCCGGGGCGGCCGTGGCTGGACCTGACGTTGCAGCTGGTCCAGATCGCGATCTCGGTGGCGCCGGTGGGGCTGGTGGCGTACCTGCTGGTGCGCTCCGGGGAGTCGCTGCGGACCGTCGGCGCGGACCTGCGTGAGCCTCGGCGCGACCTGGTGCGCGGGGCGCTGCTCGCGGCCGCGATCGGCGGCACGGGATTGGCGTTCTACCTGGCGGTGTGGGCGAGCGGGGTGAACCTGACCGTCGTTCCCGGCGCGCTGCCCGAGGTGTGGTGGCAGGTGCCGGTGCTGCTGCTCGCGGCGGCCCAGAACGGCGTGCTGGAGGAGGTGCTGGTCGCCGGATACCTGCTGCACCGGCTCGGGCAGGCCGGGTGGGGGCCGTGGAAGGCCGTCGCGGTCTCGTCACTGCTGCGGGGGTCGTACCACCTGTATCAGGGGTTCGGGGGGTTCGTCGGGAACGTCGTGATGGGGGTGGTGTTCGGGCGGCTGTACCAGCGGTGGGGACGGGCGATGCCGCTGGTGGTGGCGCACACGCTCATCGACTCCGTCGCCTTCGTCGGGTACGCGTTCCTCCGCGGACGGGTCAGCTGGCTGCCCTGAGACCGTTGACTCGGCAACGATTGTCGGCTGAGATCCTTTCATGAGCTTCGCCGTGCCCGCCGGCGTCCGGCCGATCCGCGATGCCGTCCACGCGTTCATGACCGAGCGGGTCGAGCCCGCCGAGCCGGTGCTGCACGCGGGAGGGCCCGCCGCCGCGGCCGCGATGGACGAGCTGCGGGCCGAGGCCAAGAAGGAAGGCCTGTGGGCACTCGGCCACCCCAGGGAGCTGGGCGGCGGCGGGCTGCCGTTCCTCGACTACGTCTACGTCAACGAGGCGCAGGGGCGCAGCGAGTACGGGCAGCTGGCGCTGGGCACCTTCACCTTGCAGGACTCGCTCATGCTGCACGAGCACGCCTCGCCCGAGCAGCGCGAACGCTATCTCGAGCCGCTGGTGCGCGGCGACATCTGGCCCAGCTTCGCCATGACCGAGCCGTCGGTGTCCAGCTCCGACCCCACCCAGATCCGCACGGCCGCCGTGCTCGACGGCGGCGAGTGGGTGATCAACGGGCACAAGTGGTTCACGACCGGGGCCTCGCGGGCGGCGTACACGACCGTGATGTGCCGCACCGAGCCGGACGCCCCGCCACATCGGGCCTTCTCCATGATCCTGGTGCCGACCGACACGCCCGGCTACACGATCGTCCGCGAGACGCCGGTGCTGGGGCTGGACGGGGCGCACTGCGAGGTGCGTTACGAGGACGTCCGCGTGCCCGCCGCCAACCTGCTCGGGCAGCGCGGCCACGGGTTCGTCATAGCGCAGAAGCGCCTGGGGCCCGGCCGGATCTTCCACTGCATGCGCTGGCTCGGGCAGGCCCAGCGGGCCTTCGACCTGATGTGCCGCAGGCTGCACGAGCGCAGCGCGTTCGGCGAGCCGCTGGCGAACAAGCAGCTCATGCGGCAGCACGTGTTCGACTCCGCCACCGAGATCCAGGCCGCCAGGCTGCTCACGCTGCAGGCCGCCGAGGCCATCGACGCCGGCTCCGATGCTCGGGTGGAGATCGGGGTGATCAAGGTCGTCGGAGCGCGTATGCTGCACAACGTGATCGACCGCGCCATCCAGGTCTATGGAGCCGCGGGCCTGACGCCGGACACGCCACTGGAGCGGATGTACCGGCACGCGCGGGCCGGGCGGATCTACGACGGCCCCGACGAGGTGCACATCGACTCGGTGGGGCGGCGGATCCTGAGCGTGTACGCGGCGGGCGGCAACTGGGAGTTCGGCCTGCGATGAGCCGGCTCGAGGAGATCGTCCGCACGGTGTTCGGGGCCGGGTCGGCGATCCCGCACCGGGTCCGGCTGCCCGGAGGGGCCTCGCGCGAGACCTGGGCGCTGGACGTGGCCGCCGCCGACGGCACCCGGCACGAGCTGGTCCTGCGGCTCGACTCCCCCGGCGCCGCGCTGGAGGCCGGCGCCACGCTGGCGGCCGAGGCGGTGCTGATGCGGACCGCGTTCCAGGCCGGGGTGCCGGTGCCGCGGATCGTCTCCTGCGGCGAGTCGCACATCCTCATGACCCGCGTGCCCGGCGAGACGATCCCGCGCAAGATCCTGCGCGACGACGCCTACGCCGCCGCCCGGCCCCGGCTCGCCGGCCAGTGCGGGCAGGCACTGGCCGCCATCCACCGCATGCCGGTGTCGTGCGTGCCCCCAGAGACCGGGACCGGGACCGAGACCGACCCCCTGCGCCGCTGGCGGGACGTGCTCGACCTGCTGGGCGAGCCGCACCCGGTGTTCGAGCTGGCGCTGCGGCGGCTGGCCGCCACCCGGCCGCGCGCGGGCCGGCGGGCCGTGGTGCACGGCGACTTCCGCAACGGCAACCTGATCATCGGCCCCGAGGGCATCAGGGCGGTGCTCGACTGGGAGCTGGCCCACGCCGGGGACCCGCTGGAGGACCTCGGGTGGTTGTGCGTGAAGGCCTGGCGGTTCGGCTCGCCGCTGCCGGTCGGCGGGTTCGGCGCGTACGACGACCTCATCCACGCCTATGAGCGGGCCGGCGGCGACCCGGTGGACCGGGACGCGCTGCGCTGGTGGGAGACCTTCGGCGTGCTCAAGTGGGGCGTCATCTGCGTCATGCAGACCATGCGGCACCTGCGCGGCGGCGCCCGCTCCGTCGAGCTGGCCGCGATCGGCCGCCGCGTCTGCGAGAACGAGTGGGACCTGCTCGGGATGTTGCGCGACCGGGCGGAAAACCCGTTGCCTTGACCGAGCCTGGGATCGCAGGCTTGACCAGTGGCCATCCTGCAAGCAACCCATCTGCTCAAGCGGTTCGGATCGGTCACGGCCGTCCGCGACCTGAGCCTCACCATCGCCGAAGGCGAGGTCGTGGGGCTGCTCGGCCCCAACGGCGCCGGCAAGTCGACCACCCTCCACATGATGCTGGGCCTCATCACCCCGGACGCCGGCAGCATCAAGCTGTTCGGCATGGAGCTGGCCCAGCACCGGACCGAGGCGCTCAGCCAGGTCAACTTCGCCGCCAGCTACGTCGATCTCCCCGGTGTGCTGCGGGTGCGGGAGGTGCTCGACGCCTTCGCCCGGCTCTACGCCGTACGTCATCCGCGCCGGCGGGTCGACGAGATGATCGAGCTGTTCGAGCTGGGCCCGCTCGCCAAGCGGCAGTTGATGGCGTTGTCGTCCGGGCAGCGCACCCGCGTGCAGCTGGCCAAGGCGCTGCTCAACGCGCCCCGGCTGCTGGTGCTCGACGAGCCCACGGCCAACCTCGACCCTGACGCCGGTGACCGCATCCGCGGCCTGCTGTCCCGCCTGGCCAGGGAGAACGGCAGCGCCATGCTGATCACCTCGCACAACATGCGGGAGGTCGAGCGCATGTGCGACCGCATCCACTTCATGTCCGACGGCGTCGTCGTGGCGGCCGGCAGCGCCGCGGAGCTGGCCGGGCGTTATGGGGCCGAGGACCTGGAAGAGGTGTTCTTGAAGGTGGCGCGCGGATGACGACCCTGACCCTGCCCCCGTTGAGCCTGGCCGCGCGGCGCACCCGCGTCCTCGGCGTGGTCCGGCGCGACTTCGCGGCGCTGCGGCGCAGCCCGATCCGGATGTTCGAGATCCTGTTCTGGCCGACGGTCGAGCTGGTGCTGTGGGGCTTCGTGACGTTGTTCCTGCAGGCGCAGAAGGTGCCGTTCGTGGTGTCGTTCCTGCTCGGGGCCGTGCTGCTGTGGCAGGTGCTGCAGAAGGCGTCGAACGAGATCTCGATCGCGTTCCTCGAGGACATCTGGTCGCGCAACCTGCTCAACGTGCAGGTCAGCCCGCTGTCCAGCGTCGAATACCTGGTCGGGCTCGTGCTGTTCTCGCTGGGCAAGGTGGCCTTCGCGGTCGCGGTGATGGCCGCGCTCGCGCTGGGGCTCTACGGCTTCGGCGTGACGAGCCTGGGCGTGGGGATGGTGCCGTTCATGGGCGTGCTGCTCGTGCTCGGCTGGTCGCTCGGCCTGGTCGGCATCGCCGCGGTGCTGCGTTTCGGGGAGAACGCGCAGGTCATCGCCTGGTCCCTGGTGTTCGTGGTGCAGCCGCTGGCCGGGATCTTCTACCCGGTGTCCGTGCTGCCCGCGCCGCTGCAGGCCGTGTCGTGGTTCCTGCCCGCCTCCCACGTCTTCGAGGGCATGCGCACGGTCATGGCGGGCGGCGCGCTGCCGTGGGACCGGCTGGCCTGGGCGGCCGCGCTCAACGTGGGCTACCTGGCGGGGACGCTGGGACTGTTCGCGTGGGCGCTGCGGTACGCCCGGAAGCACGGGAAGCTCTCCCGCTTCGGGGACTGAGCGCGGCGGCGATCACCTCCACCAGGCCCTCCACCACCTGGTCCCGGTCCACCTCGGGATGCTCCAGCCACCAGTCGCCGGTCGTCTGCACCATGCCGACGAACGCGTGCCCCAGCACCTGCGCCCGCACCGGGTCCAGGGCAGCGCGCTCGGCGGCCAGCACCCCGCCCAGCTCCTCGCCCAGACCGCGCACCAGCGAGGTCATGTGGGAGCGGATCCTGGTGTCCTCGGCGCTGGCCCGGTGGAGCAGGAAACGGTAGAGGTTGAGGTTGGCCGCGATCAGGTCCAGGTACGCGCCGATCGTCGCCCTCGCCCGGCCGCGCAGGTCCGTCCCCGGCTCGGCGAACCGCGGTCGCAGCTGGGCGGTCAGCCTGCGCACGTGCCGGTCCGCGAGCGCCTCGTACAGGCCGCTCTTGTCGCCGAAGTGGCGGTAGAGGATGGGCTTGGTGACGCCGGCCGCGGCCGCGATGGCCGCCATCGACACGTCGGGACCCTCGCTGGAGATGACCCGGTCCGCGGCGTCCAGCAGCGCCCTGCGCCGATCCGGGTCCCGTCCGCTCACGCACTCAGGATAGATCGCCAACGGGCCGGCAGCAGCGCCGAGAGCACCAGCAGGGCGCCGATGAGCGTGTAGAGGCCCGTCAGGCCGGCGAGCGTCCCGGGCGGCTCCGCCAGCTCCGCCGACGGCAACCCGTCCCACGCCAGTCCTTCCCAGGGGAGCGTCGCAGCGACGCCCAGCGCGGCGTCGGCGTCGACGGCGAACAACGCGCCGGCGGAGAACAGCGGGACACCGCAGGTCACCGCCGCCGCCGGCCAGGCCGACAGGACGGCGACGAGCACCGCGACGGCCGCCAGGCAGGCCAGCCCCACCGGCGCCGGGCCGCCCTCGGCCGCGCCCATCCGCAGGGCCTTGGCGCCTGCCTCGGTCAGGTAGTAGACGGGAACGAGGGCGGCCAGGCCGGCGACGGCTCCCATCAGATGACGACTCTCACGGGTCACACCGCCATCGTCCCCCTCTCCCGTGCCGGTTACGCGCGGCGGCGACAGCGGATGATCGACCGGGAGCCACGCGCGCGGCGGCGCGCACGCCATGCGCCGGCGGGGTCGCACGTGCGGGGTCGACCCTCCGCGGTCCCCGCTGGACGGCGTTAGCTTCGGATCATGGCGAACAGCGGAACGGGCCCAGGGCCCATCACCCCCGACGGATCCTCCGTCGAGTTCTACAGCGTGCTCAGAGCCGGCGCCGAGCCCGACATCGTCGCCCACCGTCATGATGGCCTCCCAGATCGGTGGCAGGTCGGCCGGGGGCGGGTCGACGGGGACGTCACCGGAGGACCGCGCGTGGGTCCTGGCGGTGCCCTTTACATTGTAGATCACACAATGGCCTCGATCTCGGTGTAATTACTGGAGAATACTGGGACTGTTGGTACGCTCACGGCCATGAGTGACCGGCTGGACGATCTGGAGCGGCGGATCGACGAGCTGCGGGCCGGGGTGCGCAAGGCCATGCGGGCCAGGGACGGCGCCAGGGCCCGGGCGCTGCGGGCCGAGCTGCGGACCGCCGAGCGCGACTGGGACGCCCTGGTCAGCGGCGAGCAGCCGGCGGCCGCGCCCGAGCCGACCCCGCTGGTCACCGTGCGCGAGCAGGTCCACCAGGGGCTGCGGCTGCTCGGGGCGACCGCGCAGCCCAGGCTGATCGTGGCCGTCAGCGAGGCGTTCCTCGGTGGGACGATCCGCAGCGCCCAGCTGACCAGTCTGCGCAGGGACGAGGAACGTTCGTTCCGGACCGCACCGTACGGACGCCCGTACTACCTGGGCGCGGCCCTGACGGACCGCCTCTCCCCCGCCCGTGGCCTGCTCACGCTCAGCGGCTGGCCGCTGGAGCGGCGCGTGGTCGGGCCGCTCAGTCCCCGCGTCGACTTCCTGACCTGTGCCATCGCGGTGGCCTCACAAGAGTCCGAGGACGAGCGGGCGACCAGGTTATTGGGGCGGATGGCCAGGAACATCCCCGGCGCCACCAACGCGAGCTCCGGCGCACTGGGCCCGCCCTGCCCCGAGCGGGTGATCGAGGCGGCCCGCGCCGAGCTGGCGGTGCACGCCGAGCGCGACACGCGGGACCGCGCCGAGCTGGCCCGACGCGCCGCCGCACAGCTGGATGACGCCGCCCGCCTGTTCGGCGCCGCTACGCTGAGCACGATCAAGAAGGAGTACGTCACGTGAGCGGCATGAACACGCAGCAGAGGCTCGACGCGCTGCGCGGCGCCACGCCGCCGCGGCCGCACGACGCCCGCGCCATCGCGGCGCTGGCCGCCAACCCGGGCTGCACCCGCCGGGCGCTCATGGACGGGGCCGGCGCCGACAAGGACGCCGCGGCCCGCCACCTCGGATTCCCCGCGCCCTTCGGGCAGTCACCGTTCGCGATCACGCGCGGGAACGTGTTCGAGTCGCTGGTCAAGGCCGACGGGTGCGCGGAGCTGCTGCGCATGCTGCGTGAGCTGCTCGGCCTGCCGATCGCCGAGGTGGCCTACCACGACGTCGAGAACGTCGGCGCCCACCTGCGCCACGCCCACACCCGCGCGCTGATCGACCGGGCGGCCCGCGACGCGCAGGACGCGGGCACGCTGTACGACCACCCGCTGCTCACCCTCCGGATCGCCGGCCACACCGCCTACCTGGAGCCGGACGTGGTGGCCTTCCAGCTGGGCGGCCGCTTCCACATCGTGGAGATCAAGTCGTTCGCGGTGATCGACGGGCAGGCCGACCCGGCGGCGGTCGCGGCGGCGGCCCGGCAGGCGGCCGTGTACGTGCTGGCGCTGCGCACCCTGCTGGAGGAGCTGGGTCACGACCCGCTGCAGGTCTCCCACGACGTGGTGCTGGTCTGCCCGGAGAACTTCGCCAACCGCCCGGTCGCGACGCTGGTCGACGTGCGCAAGCAGCTGGCCGTGCTGCGGCGCCAGCTGACCAGGATGACCACGCTCGACCGGCTGCTGGAGGGGCTGCCGGACGATCTCACGTTCGACCTGCTGCCCGGCGAGGACGGCCGGCCCACCAGGCCGGTCGCCGAGCTGGCCGACGCGCTGCGCAGGACGACCGCGCGGTACGCGCCCGACTGCCTGTCCACCTGTGATCTGTGCTTCTTCTGCCGTGACGAGGCCCGCCAGGAGGGCGCGTCCGACCTGCTCGGCCGGCAGGTGCGCGACGAGCTCGGCGGGGTCGGGTCGGTGGCGGAGGCGCTGGGGCTGGCGGACGGGGCACGGGATCCCGCGGCGGGCCAGGAGGAGATCGCCCGGCTGCTCCGCAACGCCGAACGCCTCCGCAGAGAGTGCCTGACGTGAGCCCGCCGACGCCTGCGCGAACGCCCCTGCCGGGCCGATGGGGGTGCCCGGCGTGAGCCTGCTGACGTCGCTCGCCCGGTTGCGGGCCCTGGACGAGGGCATCGCCCAGCCCATCGCCACCGTCCGGCACTGCCACCTGCGGGACCAGCCGATGGTGTTCATCCCGCTGAAGTTGTCGGGCGAGGCCGCCGCCCCGCTGGCCGCCATGCTCGGCACCGAACGCGACCGGCCGCGTCTGCTCGTGGTGTCCCAGCCGCGCAACCGCGACCTGCGCTTCGCCTGGGCGGCCGAGCTGGCCGGGGTGCTGCTGCCGTACATCGCGCGTTTCCTCGCCGACACCGAGACGGTGGAGCGGCGCGGCGCCGACCCGTACGAGCGGGCGCTGGACGCGCCGCAGCTCATCGTGCCGAACGCGGCCGGCGTGGCCTTCACCAGGCTCCTCGGGCGCTCCACCCGCTTCCGCCGCGCCGACGGACCGTACCCGGTGCCGGACGTGGTGCCGCTGCTGGGCCGGTGGCTGACCTACTTCGGGGAGCGGGCCGCGTACCCGGGCTCGTCACTCATGTTGGCCGCCACCGAGGAGCTGGGCCGGCACTGGGCGAGCGGGCAGAGCTCGCTGGAGGACGCCAACCTGGCCGCGCTGCTCGGCTGGATCACCGAGGGGCCGAGCGACGCCGCCGAGGATCCGCTGATCTGGCCGCCCGCCGGGCCCGCGACCGACCCCGGGTTCGACGCGGAGGTGCTCGCCCCGGCCATCGACAGCGGGTCGGCCGAGCGCATCACGGAGGCGCTGCGTTCCCAGCTGGAGCCAACGTGGCGGCTCATGTGGCAGGCGATCGACCTGCTGGCCGGCCTGGAGGCGGGCGCGAGCGTGGCGCAGCGGTGGGAGCAGGATCGCGGCTCGTTCAGCGGCATGGCGCAGAGCATCGCCGAGGGCGCGCCGCCGCAGGCCCGCAGGGACGGCGCGATCGCGGCCGCGGCCAAGCTGGCCCGCATGGAACGCGCGCAGGCCGGGTACGAGGTGCAGCGCGCCTACGACGACCCGTTGATCATGGCGGAGTACCGGCTCACCGGGGAGGCGTTCGCGGGCGAGGTGATCGAGACCGTCCCCGACAACGTCGAGGGCGAGGGCCGCTCCCGCAAGCTCCGCCCGCTCGTGGTGATCAAAACCGACGATCCGGTACGCCTGCCGCCCGGCGCGTCCCTCGGCACCCCGCAGCGCCGCGGCCAGGGCGCCGAGCTGGTGTCCGCGGACGAGGGCCTGGTCACCGTGAAGATCACCAAGGGCATGGGCCGGGGCAAGACGCCGACGCCCGGGGCGGTGCCCGAGGTCGGCGAGCGGGTCTGCTACACCTCCCTCACCGACGACTTCCAGGGCTCGCCGAACCTGCCCGACGCCGAGGCCACGCCGTGGACCCACGGCGGGCCTCCGCAGCACCACGCCGCGGAGCACACGCCCGACGACGAGGACGCCCAGGAGGAGTGGTCGTGACCGGCAGCCCGGAGCGGGTCATCGCGGACGTGCTGGCCGACCTGCCCCGGCACCGGGGCGTGGTCGTCGACTCGCCGCCGGGTGCGGGCAAGTCCACGCTCGTCGTACGCGCCGCCGCGCACATCGCGGCCACCGGCGAGCCGCTGATGATCGTCGCCCAGACCAACGAGCAGGTCGACGACCTGGTGGCCAGGATCTCCGACAAACATCCGCGGCTGACCGTGGGGCGGCTGTCGGCGAGCGGGTACGTGCCGCCGCTGCGGCTGCTGGAGCTGCCCGGTGTGCGGTTCGGCACCAGGATTCAGGATCTCGGTGATCCGGACATCGTCATCGCCACCGCCGACAAGTGGGCGTGGATCGGGGACCGGGTGTGGCCGTGGGCGATCGTGGACGAGGCGTACCAGATGCGCTCGGACAAGCTGCTGCGGATCGCGGGGTTGTTCGAGCGGGCGTTGTTCGTGGGCGATCCGGGGCAGCTGGACCCGTTCTCGATCGTGGACGGGGACCGCTGGTCGGGGTTGTCGTGGGACCCGCTGCAGAGCGCGGTGTCGGTGCTGCTGCGGCACAATCCGGACCTGCCGGTGCACCGGCTGCCCGTGTCGTGGCGGCTGCCGGCGTCGGCCGCGCCGGTGGTGTCGCGGGCGTTCTACCCGTTCACCGGGTTCCGGTCGGGGACCGGGCCTGGAGATCGGCGGCTGGAGCTGGTCACGGGCGGCATGGGGACCGTGCACGACCGGGCGCTGGAGGAGGCGGCGCGGTCGGGGTGGGCGCTGCTGGAGTTGCCGAACCGGCACACGGTGCGTACCGACGGGGAGGCCGTGCAGGCGGTCGCGCTCCTGGCCGCGCGGCTGCTGCAGCGGGGCGCGGTGGCGAGCTCGGAACAGGGCGAGCGGCCGGTGACGGCGGACCGGATCGCGGTCGGGGCGGCGCACCGGGACCAGGTGGCGGCGATCCGCGCCGCGGGACTGCCGCCGGAGATCACCGTGGACACCGCGAACCGGCTGCAGGGCCGGGAGTACGACGTGACGATCGTGCTGCACCCGCTGTCCGGGCGGCGCGACGCGACAGCCTTCCATCTGGAGTCGGGGCGGCTGTGCGTGCTGGCCTCGCGGCACCGGCACGCGTGCGTGGTGGTGGCCCGGGCGGGCATCGCCGAACTGCTCGACGCCCATCCATCGGCGGAGCCGGTGCAGCTGGGCGTGCCGGTGAAGTTTCCGGACGGGTGGGAGGCCAACCAGTCGGTGCTGGAGCACCTGTCCCGCCACCGCGTCTGAGGCCGGGCGGCCACCGGCGACGCGTCGGACGCCCAGGCCGGGAGCAAGGGCCGATCAGAGCCGGCGGCGCCAGACATCGATGACCATGACCGGGCGCATCCCCGCCGACTCGTACAACCCGAGCGCCGGCGTGATGTTGTTGGAGTCCACGTGCAGGATCGTGCCCTTGCGCCCGCGGGCCGCGTCGGCGGCGAAGGCGTGCCGCAGCAGGAACCGCCCCAGCCCCCGCCCCCGGAACTCGGGCAGCACGGCCAGCGTGGCCACGTACCCGCAGTCCTCGTCGCTCAGGAACTGGTTGCTGCCGATCAGCGCCGCCGCCGGCCGCCCGTCGAGCCGGGCGAGCGTGAGCTGGCTCCAGTCGGTGACGCTCTGCGCCTGCCGCCGCGCGTACCATTCGTCGTAGTCGATCTTGACGAAGCCGAAGTGCTGTGCGAAGGCCTCCTGCTGCACGCCGTGGGCCTCGCGCCGCACCTCCTCGCTCTCACCGGTGTGCAGCGTGATCCCGGCCGGCACGGCAGGCGGCTCCACCTGCTGACCCACTGGGCCCTCGTGATCGATCCGCATGCGGTGGAAGCTGGTCGCGGGCTCGAAGCCGTGTGCCTTGGCCAGGGCCTGCTTGCCGTGGTCGACGCGGTAGATGCCGAGGTCCATCGTGACGCCGGAGTGGCCACGCTCGGCGGCCAGCTCGCGGGCGCGCCCGGTCACCGTGCGCAGCAGCTCGTCCGCCAGGCCGTCGACGCCCGGCCGGGTGATCACCTCGACCTCGACCAGGTCGCTGTCGCCGTTGGCGCACGCCCAGGCCCAGGCCACGAGGGTGCCGTCCGCGTCGTGCGCCAGCCAGCCGTCCTTGTCGCGGTCGAAACCGGGCTCGACCAGCTCGTCGGCGATGTCGTCCAGCGTCATGTCGGGCACGCCGATCACCGCGGTGTCGTAGGCCGCGACAAGCTCGTGAATGGCCTCGGCGTCTTCAACCCTGGGCCGGCTGATTGCATGCATGGGGTGGATTGTGCACCTATGCCCCTCCCCCGCGCCTCCCATTTTTCCCGCCCGGCTAAGCTGTGGGGGTGCTCGACAGGGTGCCGTTGCGCATCGAGGTCGCCGTGCCCGACGCGACGACCGTCGCGCTCGCGCTCGGTGGCGACCTCGACCACGGCTCGACCCCCCAGCTCACCGCCCTTTCCTTCGCGGAGGGTTACCGCAGGATCGACGTGGACCTGTCGGAGCTGACCTTCATCGACTCCTCCGGCCTGGCCGGTCTCGTGGGCTTACGGCAGCGGGCGGCGGACGCCGGCGCCGTGGTGCACGTGGTGGCGCTGACGCCCTACCTCCGCAAGCTGCTCACGATGACGGCGCTCGACCTGCTGTTCAGCCTGCCGCCGGAGTGACGGGCTCCTTCGGCGAGGCGGCCACGGGGTCGCCGCCGCGCAGCGGGATCTCCTTGATGAACGCCGCCAGCACCGGCACCACCACGGCGAAGGCGATGGCCCACCAGAAGACGCCGGAGATCGACGTCGCCAGCGACTCCAGCAGCCCCGTACGCTGCGCGGCCGGCAACTGGGCGAGGGCCGCCGGGTCCGTCCTGCCGCCGCCCGCGGCGATCGCCTCGGCCGCCGGCGCCCCCAACCTGGCGGTCAGCTCGGACTGGAAGGAACTGTTGAAGACCGCGCCGAACAGCGAGACGCCGAACGAGCCGCCGATCGACCTGAAGAACGTGGTGGCGCTGCTGGAGACGCCCAGGTCGCGCTGCTCGACGCTGTTCTGGGCGATCAGCAGCGTGGTCTGCATGAGGAAGCCCATGCCGAGGCCGAGCACCGCGATGTAGACGCCGGTCAGCCAGGTGGGGGTGCCGACGTCCATCGTGGACAGCAGCCACATGCCGGCCGCCATGCCGACGCCGCCGATCACCGGGTAGATCTTGTACTTGCCGGTGCTGGTGATGGCCTTGCCCACGATCAGCGACACCACCATGGCCGCGGCCATCATCGGCAGGAGCAGCAGGCCGGAGTTGGTGGCGCTCGCGCCCTGCACGGTCTGCTGGAACAGCGGCAGGAAGTTGATCGCGCCGAACATGGCGAAGCCGAGCAGGAAGCCGATGGCCGAGATCAGCGTGAAGTTGCGGATCCTGAACAGCTGCAGCGGCATGATCGGCTCGACGGCCTTCCGCTCGACCAGCACGAACGCCGCCAGCGTGAGCACGGCGAGCGCGGCCAGGCCGAGGATCTGCCAGGAACCCCACGGATACTGGTTGCCGCCCCAGGTCGTGATGAGCACCATCGAGGTGATGCTGATCGACAGCAGGATCGCGCCCGCCCAGTCGATGCGTACCTTGTTGTGCAGCTTGGGGAGATGCAGGTTCGTCACGATGAGGACCAGCGCGACCGCGCCGACCGGCAGGTTCACGTAGAAGGCCCAGCGCCAGTCGAGGTGGTCGGTGATGAACCCGCCGACCAGCGGACCGGCGATCATCGCCAGTGACATGACGCCGGCCATGATGCCCTGGTACTGGCCGCGCTCGCGGGGCGGAACCAGGTCGCCGATGATCGCCATGACGTTCACCATCAGGCCGCCCGCGCCGAGGCCCTGCACCGCCCGGAACGCGATCAGCTCGGCCATGCCGCCGTCCGGCCCGCCGAACAACGACGACCCCGCCATGCCGCAGAGCGCCGACCCGATCATGAAGATGACGATCGAGATGATGAAGATGCTCTTGCGCCCGTACAGGTCGCCGATCTTGCCCCAGATGGGCGTCGACACGGTGGTGCCCAGCACGTACGCCGTCACGACCCAGGACAGGTGCGACAGGCCGCCGAGCTCCCCCACGATGCGTGGCATGGCCGTGCCCACGATCATGTTGTCGAGCATCGCGAGCACCATCGCCAGCATCAGCCCTGGCAGGACCACCATGACCTCACGGCGCCGCCCGACTGCCTCCGCCACCCTTCGCACCCCCAGTATTAAGATCTTGCTTACTTGCCGCCCGGCAAGCATAGACTAAGCTAAATACTTACTTGTCGGCCGTCAAGCTGAATTAGGTGCACAGTGCGGGAAGACACGCGAACCCGGATCCAGGAGATCGCGCTGAGGCTCTTCACCGAGCAGGGGTACGAGGCGACCTCGCTGCGGGAGATCGCCGAGGAGCTCGGCGTGACGAAGGCCGCCCTCTACTACCACTTCAAGACGAAGGACGACATCGTCACCAGCCTGGTGGACCTGCGCGTCGCCGAGATCGGGGAGCTGGTGGAGTGGGCGAAGACCCGGCCGAAGACGCCGGAGACGCGGCGTGAGCTGCTGGAGCGCTACGCCGCGAACCTCCGGCAGCCCCGCCACGTCGAGATGGTGAGGTTCCTCGAGCGTAACCAGACGGCGCTGCGCGACCATCCGAAGCTCACCAGGATGCGCGACACGATGCTCGAGCTGACGAAGCAGCTCTACGAGCCCGGGGCTCCGCCGGTGGAGCGGATCAGCCGCACGCTGGCGTTCTTCGCTCTGCACGCGGGCAAGTGGCTGTCGCTGCAGGAGGATCTCACCGAGGAAGAGATCGACAAGGCGTCCATGGAAGTGGCCCGGCGGCTACTCGAGCTGTAACATTTCCGGACTTTTGGCCTTTAAAGGGACGATTGGGGTGGATAAACGGGGGCAGGGGAGCACTTACGCATCCAGACGGGAGGAGGCGCAGTGGAGGCCACGATAGCGCTCCGACTGCCCAGGGATGCGGCGAGCGTCCCGTTGATCAGGCAAATGCTGGACGGCACACTCCGCTCGCTCGGCGTCGAGCAGCAGGTGCGCGACGACATCGAGCTCATGCTGACCGAAGCGTGCGCCAATGTGATCAAGCACGCGGGCCCCAGTGACGAGTACACGGTCAGCGCCAACGTCCGCCATCACGTGTGCGTCATCAGGGTCGTCGACACCGGCAACGGCTTCGATCCGCGGACGGTGATCGACCCCGAGCCGGGAGCCGAGCATGGACGAGGGCTGCAGATCATGCGGGCGCTCGCCGACGACATCCGTTTCACCAACAGACGCGAGAACGGGGCCATGGTGTGCCTGGAGAAGAGGCTGCGGTACGCGCCGGGAGCGGCGGGCCCCCCTCTCATGGCGTCGTGACCCATCCCCCAGGAAGTTTGGAGTAACCCCCAAGGACGGCCCAAGGACGGCTTGGAGCGCCGTCACCGGGAGCCTAGAGAAGCTTGGAGCGCCGCCCCACCGGAGCCTAGAGAAGCTTGGAGCGCCGCCCCACCGGAGCCTAGAGAAGCTTGGAGCGCCGCTCCAGCGGCCGGTGACCCCAAGGCGCGGAGCGGCGCGGGGCGCCGCCGAAGCCGCGGCGTTTCCTGGGCTCGGCACCGCCGAGCAGGAAGCGCCGCCGCAGCCGGGGCGTGCCGCCGCTCAGCTCCGCCCGCCGCCGTTCGGGCACCGTGCTCCCGCTGAGCTTCAGCGTCAGCCGTGCCTCCGTGCGGGTCAGCCGAGGCCACCACCTGCGCCAGTCGATCATCGACCCCGCCATGGCCGCGAGCGCCACCAGGACGACGATCGAGATGGCAAGAGTGGCCACGACGATCAGCAGGAGTACGACCACCAGGGACCCGATGGTGCCGAGGACGTCCAACATTCGCCGGAAGATGCCCGACCGCCGACGCCTTATGCCGACTCTTGGGGATACATCAGTCTTACTCCGACCTCTCCGGCGCGGTGGCGGACGGGTCGTGACGCCCGGGCAGGATGTCGAGCCGGCGCAGTATCACGCCCTCGCGCAGCGCCCACGGGCAGACCTCCAGCCGATCCACCTCGAACAGGTCCATCACCGCGTCGGCGACCAGCGCCCCGGCCGCGAGCTGCGCCGCCCTGCCCTCGGACACGCCGGACAGCTCCGCCCGCTCGGCCGCGTCCATGGTGGTGAGCTTGACCGCCCAGTCGGCCATGTCCTGCCTCGACAGCGAGCGCGTCACGTACGGACCGTCGCTGGACGGCGCCGCCCCGGCGATCCTGGCCAGTTGCTTGAAGGTCTTGGAGGTGGCCACGGCGCGGTTGGGCTCGCCGTACCTGACGATGCCGCCCACGGTGCGGGCGATCTCGGTGCGTACGTGCTTGCGCAGCTTGCGCACCTCCTCGGTGGACGGCGGGTCGGCGGTGAACCAGTCGCGGGTCAGCCGCCCGGCACCCAGCGGCAGCGACACGGCCACGTCCGGCTCCTCGTCCACGCCGGCGGCGATCTCCAGCGAGCCGCCGCCGATGTCGAAGGCCAGCAGCCGCCCCGACGACCAGCCGAACCAGCGGCGCACGGCCAGGAACGTCAGCCTGGCCTCATCCCGCCCGGACAACACCTCGATGTGCACGCCGCAGCTGTCCTCGACGCGCGCGAGCACCTCCTCGCCGTTGGCCGCCTCGCGCACGGCGGAGGTGGCGAAGGCCAGCAGGTCCTCCACCCCCTTGTCCTCCGCCAGGTGAACGGCCTCCTGGACGAAGGCGCACAGCCGCTCGATGCCCTCGTCCGCCAGCCGGTCGTCCTTGCGGAGGTACTCCGTTAGACGGAGCCCCTCCTTGTGTGAGAACGCGGGAATCGGCCGGGCGCCACGGTGGGCGTCGACGACCAGTAAATGAACGGTGTTCGAGCCGATGTCCAGCACGCCGAGTCGCATGGGCAAACGCTACCGTTCTAGGACTTTTGCGGCGAAACAGAGGGAGACTGCGGGCACCGGATCCTCCAACGTGACATGACCTGACAGAGCGCTCACGCTGGAACGCCCGCGGGCGCCCGGGTTCGAGGCGCGGCCGGCCCGGGGCAGACGCGTGATCGGGGGCGCCATCCAAAGGACTACCCTTCCTTGGTGTCATGACACGTTGGGGGGATCGTTGAGCGCTTGCTGTGGTCCGAGCAGGGACGGCGCCGCCGCCGCGGCGACGCACCGTCAGCCGGTGGGGATCACCACGCGGCGGGTGGCGCCACGCGGGATGGTGCGCATCCCCGGCGGGACGTTCCTCATGGGCGGCACCGACCCGGACGGCCGGCCCGAGGACGGCGAGGGCCCGGTCAGGGAGGTGCGGGTCGACCCGTTCATGATCGATCCGGCCTGTGTGACGAACGCGCAGTTCGCCACGTTCGTCAAGGAGACCGGGTACGTCACCGAGGCCGAGACGATCGGCTGGTCGTTCGTGTTCCGGCAGTTCGTCACGGGCGGCGTGATGGACGCGACGGTGCCGGGGGCGCCGTGGTGGGCGGGCGTGGAGGGGGCCACGTGGCGCTCCCCCGAGGGCCCTGGGTCGTCGATCGGCGACCGGCAGAACCACCCGGTCGTGCACGTGTCGTGGAACGACGCCACCGCGTACGCCACGTGGGCAGGCAAGCGCCTGCCCACCGAGGCGGAGTGGGAGATGGCCGCCCGCGGCGGGCTGGAGCAGAAGAGGTATCCGTGGGGCGACGAGTTGGCGCCCAGCGGGCGGCCGCGGTGCAACATCTGGCAGGGCCGCTTCCCCACCGCACCGAGCCGGGGCACGATGCCGGTCAAGTCGTTCCAGCCCAACGGGTACGGCCTGTACAACGTGTCCGGCAACGTGTGGGAGTGGACCGCCGACTGGTGGGGCACGACGTGGGAGCCGTACGCGGACAACCCCGCCGGACCCGCCGAGGGGACGGCGAGGGTGATCCGCGGCGGCTCGTACATGTGCCACGATTCCTACTGCAACCGCTACCGGGTGGCCGCCCGCACCGCCAACACACCGGACTCCTCGACCGGGCACACGGGTTTCCGCTGTGCGGCCATAGTCTGATCGCATGTCACGAACCCTGCGACTGTTGATCACCGGCGGCGGCACCGGCGGTCACACCTATCCGGCCTTGACCACCCTGTCGGCCATCCAGCGGCGGCAGATTCCGCACGACGTGCTCTGGGTGGGGACGGCCAACGGCCTGGAGGCCAGGATCACGGCCGAGCACGGCATCCCGTTCAAGGCGATCACCACCGGGAAGCTGCGCCGCCGCCCGAACCTGAAGGAGCTGGGCACCAACATCGCCGACGTGTTCCGCATCCCGGTGGGGGTGTTCCAGGCGATCGGGCACGCGGCCCGCTACCTGCCCGATGTGGTGTTGTCGACCGGGGGTTACGTGGCGGTGCCCATCGGGGTGGCGGCCAAGCTGATCAGGCGGCCGCTGGTCATGCACGAGCAGACGACCGTCGTGGGGCTGGCCAACCGGATCCTGTCCCGGCTGGCGACCAGGATCGCGTTGTCGCACGAGTCGTCGCTGGAGCACCTGCCGGCCTCGGCCAGGAAGAAGGCCGTGGTGACGGGCAACCCGGTCCGTCCTGAGCTGCTGCAGGGCAATCGGGCGGCGGCGTACGACATGTTCGGGCTGACGTTCGAGGTGCCGCTGATCTACGTGACGGGGGGCGCGCAGGGCAGCAAGCAGATCAACACGCTGATCGCGGAGATCCTGCCGCGGCTGCTGCCGCACGCGCAGGTCGTGCATCAGTGCGGCCCCGCCTGGATCGAGCAGATGCGGGCCGTCGAGGTGCCCGCCGAGCTGGCCGACCGCTACCATCCCGTGCCTTACGTGGGTGGTGAGCTGGCCGATCTGTTCGCCGCCGCCGACGTGGTGATCGCGCGCAGCGGGGCGGGGACGGTGTCGGAGCTGACGGCGATCGGCAAGCCTGCCGTGTTGATCCCGCTGATCCCGACCGGGGGTGACGAGCAGCGCAAGAACGCGTCGTACCTGGCTTCGGCGGGGGCGGCGCGGGCGCTGCTGGAGCCGCGTCCGCCGGCCGAGCAGTTGCTGGCGGAGCTGATGCCGCTGCTGGCCGACCCCGGGCTGCGTCAGGCGATGGGACAGGCGGCGGCCAAGCTCGGCCGCGTGGACGCCGCGGACGCCCTGTGCGATCTGCTCCTGGAGACGGCCGGGGCCCAGACGGCCTCGCGCCCGTAGGGTCCCGCAACTCGCCGCACACCGGTGCCGGTCCCTTGGGGGAAGGGGCTAAGGCGCGTGTCCCAGGGGCGGCGGGTCGTCGTCCCGAGGTGGGCTGGGGTCGAGGTAGCGGAAGGCCTCGTGGGCGGAGCTGACGCTCTGCCGCAGCGCCTGCTCCAGCCGGTCGGCGTCGGCGGCCAGCCGCTCCAGCTCCACCGTGGCGAAGCCGTCCGCGCCGGTCTCGGCCACCAGCTCCTCGTACTGGTGCAGCCGGCCGCGCAGTTCCTCGATCTGCTGGTGGGCGCGGTACGCACGCTCGGCCTCGGTGACGTTGGCCGCGTAACGTTCCAGCGCCTCGACGCGGGCGATCACCGCGGCCTCGCTGCTGTCGAGCGCCCTGGCCAGGGGCGCGGCCACCGCCTCGACCTCGGGCGTGACCCCGCGCGAGACGGTCTCCCTGTGCTTGGCGCGCAGCGCCGACAGCTTGGCCAGGAGCCGGGCGATCTCCCACTCCTGGACGGGCAGCATCACCGCGTTGCGGGCGTCATCGAGCAGCCCCTCGGCGTTGACCCGGGAGCCGGTCACGGTGGCGATGGCCCGCTGGGCGCGGGTGAGCAGCCGCTTGGAGGACTCGTCGAGGTCGTCGGTCAGCACGAAGCGGCCCTCGTACCAGCGCAGTTGCTCGAAGATCTCGCGCTCGAAGTCGTCCTCCTCGTCGCCCGGCAGGTCGTTGCGGACGAACAGCACGATCATGAGGGGGATGCCGAAGAGCACCAGCATGAGCAGGCCGAGTCCCCTGCCCGCGGCGCCTAAGCCGAGCATCAGCCCGAAGAAGGCCACTGTGGCGAAGGCCGCCACCATACGCCAGTGCGCGCTGGACAGGACCCTGCGCGGTTGCGGAGCCCAGCCCTGTCGCATCTTGATGAGGACCCGCCGGCTCTGTTTCAGCAGTTGCGCGTCGTCCGGCGGCACTCCGGGGTCTACCACGACATCCGCCACAAAATCGGATCCTAAGCGAAGTCACCCCCGAAGGTGGCGAAAAGCCTCATGCGCTGAGCTGACACTGTCCCGTAATGCCTGCTCAAGCCGATCGGCGTCATCGGATAATCCGCCGAGTTCCGGTACGGCGGAACCATGGGCGCCCGACTCGGCCAGAAGCTCCTCGTAGCGGGGCAGCGTGGCGCTGAGGCGTTCGATCTGACGCCTGGCGCGATAGGCGCGCTCGGCGTCGGCGACGTGGCCGGCGTAACGCTCCAGCGCCTCCACGCGGGCGAGCGCCTCGGCGAGGGCATCGGCCACGGCGGCCACCTCGGGCGTGACCCCTTCGGAGACGACCTCCTGGCGCTCGCCGCGCAGCTCGGACAGCTTGGCCAGGAGCCGGGCGATCTCCCATTCATGCACGGGCAGCATCACCGCGTTGCGGGCGTCGTCCAGCAGCCCCTCGACGTTGACCCGGGAGTCCATGACCTGCTCGACGGCCGCCTGGGCGCGGGACATGAGCGCGCGGGCCGGCTCGTCGAGCTGCTCGTGCAGGACGTAGCGGCCGTCGTACTCGCGGCTCCTGTCGTGGACGAGGCGTTCCAGCGCGTGGCGGCGCTCCACCTCGGCGTCCGGTCTGGGCCTGAGCAGGAGGGCGACGATCATGAGCGCGGCTCCCGTCGTCATCACGACGAAGGGGGTGTAGAGGCCGGCGACGAAGAGGACGAGGCCGTACAGCCCGGCGAGCGCGGCCGTTCCGGTGACGGCGACCTTGACGGTGAAGCCGGCCACCAGGCCCAGGCGTTTGTGCGAGGGCGCCCAGCCGGCGTGGATGCGGGCGAGGATCTTGGGGTTGTCACGTAAGAGGTCCGCGACGTCGCGGAGCACCGCCGGATCGACTATCACCTTCGCCTGACGTCCGGGCACGTAACTGATCCTATGTACTAATGCTATGGGACGGTCTGTCCGACTCTCAGCCTTCCAGATACCTGAACGCCTCGTGCGCGGAGGCGACGCTGCGCCGTAAGGTCCGCTCCAGTACGTCGGCGTCCTGCGCCAGCTGCTCGATCTCGGGCACCGCGAGCGCGTCGGCCCCCGACTCGGCCAGCAGCTCCTCGTAGCGCGGCAGCCTCGACCGCAGCTCCTCGATCTGGCCGCGGGCGTGGTAGGCGCGCTCGGCCTCGGCGACGTGACCGGCGTAACGTTCCAGCGCCTCCACGCGGGCGATCACGGCGGCCTCACTGCCGGCCAGCGCGCGTTCGAGCGGCTCGATCACCGAGGCGACCTCCGGGGCGATGCCCCTGGCCAGCAGCTCCTTGTGCTCACTGCGCAGGGCCGACAGCTTGGCGAGCAGGCGGGCGATCTCCCACTCCTGGGCCGGCAGCATGATCGCGTTGCGGGCGTCGTCCAGCAGGCCCTCGGCGTTGACGTGGGAGCGCAGCACCGAGCCGATGGCCCGCTGCGCCCGGCCCAGCACGAGCCTGGCGTCGTGGTCGAAGTCGTCGGCCAGGAGGTAGCGGCCGTCGTACCAGCGGGCCTGCTCGTACACGTGGCGCTCGTGCGGGCGGTCGTCCTCGGGCACCTCGCTCATGGAGGCGATCTTGACGAGGACGATGAAGACGTACGTGCCGAGCAGCGCGAAACCGGCCGGCGCCAGGTGCGAGGCGAGCAGGACGGCCATGAGCGCGATCACGGCGGGCGTGATGGCCAGCAGCAGGGCGCTGGAGGGGCCTTTGCGGCGGGGCTGGTGTACCGCGGCAGAGGGCACCCAGCCTGCCCGCACCCTCGCCAGGAGCGGGGCATTGGCACGCAACAAACCGGCTACCTCCGGGGGGACTCCCGGATCGACGACCACACCCACGCTCTGTCCTGGCACCCTGGCGCCCCCAACGCTCGTGATGTGTGGATATTACGTAACATTCCCCCGGAGTGTCAGCCTCGGAAGGGTCAGGGCAAGGGAACCCCACTCGCGCTCACCGGGCACTTCCCTGGGCGCGGGCCCCGGGGCCGGCCGCATGATCGTGGCGTCGACCAGCACCGACGGCCCGTGACCCGCATCGACGCGTCCACGGGCCCCGCCCCAGCGCACCGGCTGGAAAATCGGCGGCAGCACGCCTCAGGCGCGATGGTCGCCGGGGCGGACGAGGCCGGTCTCGTAGCCGATGACGACCAGTTGGGCCCTGTCGTGTGCGCCGAGCTTGGCCATCATCCGGTTGACGTGGGTCTTGACGGTAAGAGGACTCATGACGAGCCGCTCGGCGATCTGGGCGTTGGTGAGGCCGCGGGCGACCCCGGCGAGGACCTCGCGCTCGCGGCCGGTCAGCGGGGCCAGCCGGTCGGCGTCGAGGTCGGCGGGGCGCGCGGTGAACTCCTCGATCAGCCGCCGCGTGACGCCGGGCGAGAGCAGGGCGTCACCCCGGGCGGCCACCCGGACGGCGTGCCGGATCTCGGCCGGTTCGGCGTCCTTCACCAGGAAGCCGCAGGCTCCCGAGCGGAGCGCCTCGTACACGTACTCGTCCAGGTCGAAGGTCGTCACCACGACCACCCGCACGCCGCCCGCGGCCAGCAGCCTGGTGGCCTGGAGGCCGTCGAGTTCGGGCATACGGACGTCCATCAGCACGACGTCGGGCTGGAGCCGGCCCGCCATCCGCACCGCCTCTGCGCCGTCGGCGGCCTCGCCGACCACGGTCATGTCCTCTTCTGTGTCGAGCAGGGCCCGCAGACCGGCACGTACGAGGGGCTGGTCGTCGGCCAGCAGGACCGTGATCACGCGGGGAGCCGGGCGGTGACACGGAAGCCGCCGGAGGGGGCGGTCCCGGTGGTGAGCAGGCCGCCCACGGCGGCGACCCGCTCGGCCATGCCGGTCAGGCCATGACCGCGCGGCGCCTCGCTGCCCCGGCCGTCGTCGTCCACCCGCACGGTCACGGCTCCCGTCTCGTAGGTCAGCGTCACGGCCGCCGTGGTGGCGTCCGCGTGCCTGATGGTGTTGGTCAGCGCTTCCTGGACGACACGGTAGACGGTCAGGTCGGCGGCGGGCGGGAGGGTCCGCTGCTCCCCCTCCACGTCCAGCCGTACAGGGAGGCCGACGGTCCGCAGGAGTGCGGGAAGCTGCGCGGAGCCGGGCAGGGGTTGCCGCCCGTCGGGGCGGAGGACGCCGAGGGCGGCCTTCATCTCCGCCATGGCCTGCCGGCTGGAGGTGCGGATGACCTGGAGTGCGGCGGCGGCCTCCGGTGGTCCTCCGGCGCGTGTCACGGCCTCGGCGGCCACGGCGGCGTGCAGCGCGATCACCGACACCGTGTGCGAGGTGACGTCGTGCAACTCCCTGGCGACCCGCAGCCGCTCCTCCTGGGCGCGCCGCAGCGCCTCCTTCTCCCGAGTGCGCTCGGCGTCCGCGGCCCGGCGCTCCACCTCCTCGGTGTAGGCGCGCCGGGCCCGCGACACCTCCGCGGGCTGGGCCGCCGCCAGCACGAGCAGCGCCCAGACGAGGACCGCGATCGCGACGTCGGCGTCCCATCGCACGACAGCCGCCGCGCCGGGCACCGCCACCAGGAACGCCGCTCCCGCCCATCCAGCCAGCCGCCTCCCGGCCGCGATGGCCGAGAACACCGCGATCAGCGGGGGCACCGCCCACAACGACAGCGCGTACCCGAGCACGAAGACGGCCGCCCCCGCGCCGGCGCACACCGCCAGCGTCACCAGCGGCCGTTCCTGCAGCCAGGCCACCCCGAGCGTCATCGCGCCGAGCAGCGTGCAGCCGAGCAGGTCGAGCGGCCTGGCGTCCGGCTGATTGCCATAGGCCATGACCGTCGAGAAGAAGACCGCCGCCGCCATCCCGCACACCAGGGCCATCGTCTTCACACCCGCACGGTAGTGCGCTCCTCCCCCACCGCGCGATACTCCATCCGCGGCAACCGGGGTACGGCCCACGCAGGCGGCGGGCCCACAGCCTGACTGGTGCACCCCGAGGGAGAGGTGGGGGTGACGACGCGGCGGCGCGCCGATCTGGCCGAGGCGTACGACGGCACGGTCACGGCCAGGCCGCGGAACGAGGGCGAGCTGCCGATCACCGTGGGGCTGCCGGTGGATCCGTCGGCTCCCTGACGTCCTCGTGGATGTCCCACAGCTCGGTCTCCGGGATGCCGGCCTTGACGAGCTGCTCCCAGGTCGCCTTCCGGCCGGCGGGGTCGGCGAGCATGGCCCGCAGCAGGGGCCGCAGCTCGGCGTGGTCGGCGCCGGGCTCCGCCCACAGCGCGCCCGCCGCCTGATGCATGGCGGGCGAGCGGACCGCGGCCGTGCGCAGCAGCTCCTCGATGATGGCGACACGGTCGCGGTAGGGCAGGGCGCGACCCTCTCCCAGCGCGCGCAGCAGCAGGTCGAGCAGCCGGCGGTGGTGCGGGCTGTGGCCGGTGGCGACGGCGACGACGACGTCGCCCATGCCGGAGGTCTCCGTGCCGCCGAGCACGACGTCCTCCTTGCCGTCCTCGACCACCCGCTGGGCGGACAGGGCGGTGATCAGGCCCTGCCAGCCCTCCTCCCCCAGCTGGCCCTTCCACAGATGGGTGAACGACGCCCAGCGTTCGAGGTGGCCGGGTCCGGGCAGGAGCGAGGAGACGGTGACCGGCTCCTCCGAGGCGGCCACGATGAGCAGGGTGAGGTTCGCCGAGTAGGCGGCCAGGCGGCGGGTGACCGTGTGCCGCACCGGGCGGAAGCCGGTGAAATGGCGGCGGCTCCGCTCGTGCAGGGAGCGGCGCAGCTGCCCGGTCAGCAGCTCGGCGCAGCGGGCCCGCACCGCGCTGGGCACCTCGTCGAGCAGCTCCAGGATGAACCCGACCGTCGCCCCGCGCTCGGCCAGGCACGAGTGGGACGTGACGGCGTACAGCAGGTCGTCGTCCACGCTCTGCACCAGGGCGAGCGGCTCGTCACCGGCGTGGCGGCGCCTCCTGTCCAGGTCGCGCAGCGCGTACATGGCCAGCCAGGCCACCAGGAACTCGCCGAACGTGGAGTGCAGGAACGCGTGGCCGTTCCTGCGGACGAAGAAGAACCGCTCGGTGGCCCTGCGCGCCCAGTCGACGCGGTCCTCCTCCTCGTGCGGGTCGTCCTCGCCGCCGTGGCACAGGGCGGGCAGGTCCCGGTCGAGGGCCTCGTCGGTGATGACCTGGCGGCCGCGGGCGAGCATGGACAGCGCGACCGTGCCCAGCATGACCAGCTCCTGGTCGATCAGCACGCGCCGGGCCCCGCCGGTCTCCCGTTCGGTGAAATCCCGCAGCAGGACCTCGTACAGGCGGGAGCGCTTGAGCGGCGCCGCCGCACCGCGCTGCAGGGCGTTGCCGCCGGCGTCGTAGAGCGCCAGCAGGAGCAGCAGGAGCGGCTGCCTGGCCATCTCGCCATGGGCGAGCGCCGCCTCGGCGGGCAGCGGTTTCAGGTCGCGCCTGGCCAGCAGGGCGCGGTTGGCCTGGTCCCAGATGTCCAGCCACTGGCGTACCTGGTCGTCCTCGAACGGCTGCAGCTGCAGCGCCAGCAGCCCGTCGGGGAACCTGATCCGGTCGGCCACCACCGTCCGGCTGGTCACGATGGCCGCGGCCGGGCGGCCGTGCCCGGCCTCCCTGCGCTGGAACTCCTGGACCTGCGCCAGGTAGTCGTAGCGGTCGACGCCGCCCTGCACGAGCTCGTCGAACCCGTCGAGCAGGATCACCGGCAACGCGCCGTCGGCGGCCGACACGAGCTCGCCGTACTCGACCTCCTCCCCCAGGAGCGCGGCGATGGCCTGCTCGATCTGCTCGGTGACGCTCGCCCGCGCCGCCACGCTCTGCAGGTCCACCCTGATCGGCAGGAACTCCGAGCGGGCCAGCCGGGCGGCCAGCACCTCGGTCAGTTTGGTCTTGCCGGAGCCCGGCTCGCCGAGCACGAGCAGCGGCGCCTGGGTGGCGCGCAGCGAGGTGAGGTGCCCGACGAGGAACGCCTCCGTGTCGGGGAGCAGCCGCTGCTTCTCCCACCAGGTACGCAGCGCGGGCGCGGCCTCGCGGGTGAGCTCGGCGACGCGGCAGCGCGGGGTGAGGTAGCCCTCACCGAGCAGCGGCAGGTAAACGTCCTCGGGCAGCTTGCCGGCCAGCAGGAGCGGCTGGTCGAGGGCGTTCGCGGCCATCCTGGCCAGGTGGATCACGGGGCGGTCGCCGACCCGGGGCGGAGCCAGCTCGGCCAGCAGCCACGCCACCCGCGACAGCGCCGTCGCCGGTTGGGGGCGCTCGGTGACGAGGCTGCGCACCCCGAACTCGTGGCTGTCCAGCGCCAGCGACCGGTAGTCCTCGTCGTAGATGCGCAACGCGTGCGCGGGCGGCCCCTCGGCGAGCATCCTGGGCAGCAGGAGCTGGTCGTCGACGGTCAGCTCGTCCCAGACGGACACGCCGCCGGCGTACCCGGCCAGCGCCTCGGACATGCGCAGGTAGGCACGTTCCACGGCCTGACGGGTCTCGCCGTACGGCAGGTGCGGCTCGGGCGTGGGCAGCCGCTCCAGCAGCAGCTCCGCCATCAGCCGGGCGAACCGCTCGCGCGTGGGCACGCCGCGGGCGATCTGGTCGCTCCGGTCGAGCTTGTCCAGCGTGAACGGCAGCTTCGCCTCGCCGAGGGCCTCGAAGTACGCCGAGACGACGATCACGGCGTGCGCGGCGGCCAGCCGCTGGGTGCGGGTGTGCCGGTCGACGCCGCCGCGCAGCTCGGGCATGCGGCCCACGACGTCCTCGCCGAAGCGGACGATGGACGCCCGCATGTCGGCCAAACCCATCGCCAGCTGCCCGGCTCCGGCCAGCGCCCAGCCGGAGCGCTCGGCGGCCGCGGCGAACCCGATCACCTTGGCCAGCCTGCCGTCCTTGCATCCGAGGATCCTCAGGGCGTCGGCGTAGCTCGGCGTCTCGATCATGCCTTCTCCCGGGGACTGGGATGTCCCATCATGCGCTGTATGCCGCCGTTCCGCAGGCTTCCTGTCACTTTCCGCCCATGGCTTCGGCGATCTCCGGCAGCGTGGCGGGGTCCTCGATCGTGGACGGGGTGGCGTACGGTCTGCCGTCGGCGATGTCCCGCATCGTGGCGCGCAGGATCTTGCCCGAGCGGGTCTTCGGCAGCCGGGCGACCACCACGGCGCGGCGGAAGGCGGCGACGGGGCCGATGCGCTCGCGCACCAGGGCGGTGAGCTCGCGCTCGAGCTCTCCGGGGTCGCGGTCCGCGCCGGCCTTCAGCACCACGAAGCCCATCGGGAGCTGGCCCTTCAGCTGGTCGGCCACGCCGATCACGGCGCATTCGGCGACGTCGGGGTGCGCGGCGATGACCTCCTCCATCGCGCCGGTCGAGAGGCGGTGCCCGGCCACGTTGATCACGTCGTCGATGCGGCCCATGACGTACAGGTAGCCGTCGGCGTCCAGGTGACCGCCGTCGCCGGTCAGGTAGTGGCCGGGATAGCGCTCCAGGTAGGAGCGGCGGAAACGGTCGTCGTCGCGGTAGAGGGTGGGCAGCGCGCCGGGCGGCAGCGGCAGCTTGACCGTGACGGCGCCGTCGGTGCCCGGCGGGCAGTCGCCGCCGTCGGCGTCGAGGATGTGGACGTCCCAGCCGGGCACGGGCCTGGTCGGGGAGCCGGGCTTGATCGGCAGGGACTCGAGGCCGACGCAGTTGGCGGCGATCGGCCAGCCGGTCTCGGTCTGCCACCAGTGGTCGATGACCGGGATGCCGAGCAGGTCGGACGCCCAGTGGTAGGTGTCGGGGTCGAGGCGTTCACCGGCCAGGAAGAGGTGGCGGAGTCCTGACAAGTCCCACTTTTTTGCGAAACTTCCGGATGGGTCCTCTTTTTTGATGGCTCTGAATGCGGTCGGGGCGGTGAACAACGTCCGCACGCCGTGCGTGGACACCACCCGCCAGAACGCGCCGGGGTCGGGGGTGCCGACCGGTTTGCCCTCGTACAGCACGGTCGTGCAGCCGGCCAGCAGGGGCGCGTACACGATGTAGGAGTGGCCGACCACCCAGCCCACGTCGGAGGCCGCCCAGTAGACCTCGCCGGGGGCGGCGCCGTACACGTGCGGCATGCTCCAGTGCAGCGCCACGGCGTGCCCGCCGTTGTCGCGGACGACGCCCTTGGGCGAGCCGGTGGTGCCGGAGGTGTAGAGGATGTAGAGCGGGTCGGTGGCGGCCACGCTCACGCAGGCGGCCGGCTCGGCGTCTTGTACGGCCCGAGCCCAGTCGACATCGCGGCCCTCGGTGAGTCGTGCCTGGCACTGCGGCCTCTGGAGGATCACACACCGGTCCGGCCGGTGCCCGGCCTGCTCCAGCGCGGCGTCCAGCAGCGGCTTGTACTCCACCAGCCGGGCCGGCTCGATCCCGCACGACGCCGACACCACGACCTTGGGCCGGGCGTGGTCGATGCGCACGGCCAGCTCCCTGGCCGCGAACCCGCCGAACACCACCGAGTGCACCGCGCCCAGCCGCGCGCACGCCAGCATCGCGACCACCGCCTCCGGCACCATCGGCATGTAGATCACGACGGTGTCCCCGGCGCGCACGCCGAGGTCCCGCAGCATGCCCGCGGCCCGCGCCACCTGGTCGAGCAGCTCGGCGTACGTGAAGGTGCGCACGACGCCGGTGACCGGGCTGTCGTAGATCAGCGCCGCCTGCTCGCCGCGGCCGGCCGCCACGTGCCGGTCCAGCGCGTTGTGGCAGGTGTTGAGCCGCCCGTCGGGAAACCATCGGCCGTCACCGTAGACGGTCGCGGGTGCCACGTCCCAGTCGATGCCGCGGGCCGCCTCGGCCCAGAACTCGTCGGGGTGTTCGATGCTGTGCCGGTAAGCCTCGTCATAACCGCCCACTTATCGATCAGACCAGTCGCCGGGCCCATGGCGCAAGATGTTCGGGTGAGTGATGACCTGATCCTTTCCGTAGTTGTGGGCTCCCGGGCATACGGGCTGCAGACGGATACCTCGGACACCGACCGGCGGGGGGTGTTCGCGGCGCCGACGGCCGCGTTCTGGCGGCTGGACAAGCCGGCCACGCACCGGGACGGGCCGCTGCCCGAGCAGTTCTCGTGGGAGGTCGAACGTTTCTGCGTGCTGGCGCTCGACGCGAACCCCACCGTCCTGGAGTGCCTGTGGTCCCCCATCGTGGAGCTGATCACGCCGGCCGGGCGGCGGCTGCGGGACCTGCGCCGGGCGTTCGTGTCGGCGAGAGCGCACCGCTCCTTCGCCGGGTACGCCGACGCGCAGTTCCGCCGGCTCGACCCCGCCGCGCCGACGTGGAAGCAGGCCATGCACATGGTGCGGCTGCTGCTCAGCGGCCTCCACCTGGTGCGTCACGGCGAGCCGCTGGTCGACGTGACGCCGTACCGGGAGCGGCTGCTGGCGATCAAACGGGGCGAGGTCCCGTGGGCGGAGGTGGACGCCTGGCGGGCGGCGCTGTCGGCCGAGCTGGCCGCCACACCGGGCGTGCTGCCGGCGGAGCCGGACCGGCAGCGGGTGGAGGACTTCCTGATCGGCGTACGTAAGGAGAACCTGTGAGTGTGTTGCCCGGCTGGCTGTCCGAGATCCCCGGCTCGCAACCGTATCCGCTGGTCTTCGCGACGGTGAGTGGTGCGCACCTGTACGGGTTCCCGTCGGTGGACTCCGATGTGGACCTGCGGGGTGTGCACGTGCTGCCGGTCGAGGAGGTGGCGGGGCTGCGGCATGGGCCCGAGACGCTGGAGCGGACGTGGACGCGGGACGGTGTGGAGATGGACCTGGTCACGCACGACCTGGCCAAGTTCTGCCGGCTGCTGCTCGGGCGCAACGGCTATGTGCTGGAGCAGTTGCTCTCACCGCTGGTGGTGGCGTCGTCGCGGGTGCATGAGGAGCTGGTGGCCCTAGCGCCGGAGTGCGTGACGCGGCATCACGCCCACCACTATCTGGGGTTCGCTCGTACGCAGTGGGGGCTGTTCCTGAAGACCATGGAGCTGAAGCCGCTGCTCTACACCTTCCGCGTGCTGGCCACGGGGACGCACCTCATGCGTACAGGGGAGCTGGAGGCCGACCTGACGCGGCTGTACGCGTACGGGCCCGCGTACCTGCCCGAGCTGGTGGCCGCGAAGCGGGACGCCGAGCACGGCCGGTCACCTTCGATCATGGGGCTGGAGGCGGACGTGGAGCGGATGACGGCGGCGCTGGAGCAGGCCCGGGACACCTCGACGCTCCCGGAGCGGGCGACGGCGGAGGCGGCACTGCACGATCTGGTGGTGCGCGCCCGCCTACGGTCGGAGGCGGCGCTGTGACGCTGGTGCACCGGTCACGGCCGGAGGCGGCCCGGTGATGCTGGTGAGCAGGGCGGATGCGCTCCAGGTCACCGACGGTGGCCGGCCGCGGGGGCCGGGTGTGTGGTCGTGGAGGGACCGGCGGCGGTCGGGAAGAGCCGTTGCTGAGGAGGCGGCCGGCTGCCGCCTTCACCCCAGGCCCCAGGCTCGGCACGGGACTCGACGACACCCTCGACTCGCCGCAGCAGGTCCGCGACGAGCAGCGGCTCGCCGATCCGGTCACGGTCCGCGAGACGAGTCAGGACGACGACCGTTAGGACAGGCCACCCTCGGCAAGTCTCCAATGGGTGGCCAGGATCCTGAAGGTGTCCAGGATGCGCATGCCGTCGTCGGCGCGCCGCCAGCGGTAACCGCTCTTACGGATGACGAGGCCGCCGCGGTATTTGTTCTCCAGGTAGGTCAGGACGTCGAGGTGGTCGGCCCGGTCCCATACCAGTGCTCGGGGGGTCTCGCCGGCCGGGACCTTGATGGCGGGTCGAGCGGAGGTTCCGGTAGCGAGATTCCAGAACCGGATGTAGGTAGGCCTGCTGTAGTGCGAATCGATGTAAGCGACGATAGATCCACCCATGCGCAGCGCACCGACCTGCGTGCCGCGATATACGACGGTCCAGGTCTCCGTCGAGAACACCTCGGTGATGCCGGGGTCGCGGCTGACGAGGTCGGGATCGGTCTTGCGGTGAAAGAGCACGTACTTGTTGTCGGGACTGAACGAGAACTTCCCGTAGTGTCCAGAAGGAAGCGTGTGGGCCTGCCCGGTAACGGTGTCCACGATCTGATACGGCTGGCGGCATACGACCAGGAAGCGGCCTCCAGGGGAAAGCTTGCAGAACCCGCCCCCGCGTGAGAAGCGTCCGGGTACAGCTCGGACCTTACCCGTGGTGAGGTCACGGACGACCCAGGCGCCGTCGGACTTACGGTAGTAGGCCACCTGGCTGCCATGCGGCGTGAGGACAGGCCAGGAGGGTGGGTCAGAGAACATGGCGTCGGTCAGGCGAATCAGCCGGCCGTCTCGCAGCCGCAGCCGCCAGGGGCTGATGGGGTCCTCGTCGGGGTGCGTTCCCACCGGGGAGCTGTCCACGACGTAGCGGGCGAAGACCTTCTTCGCGGCGGAGGTGTCCGCAGCTCCCAGTGCCGGTCGCACCGGCGTGATCGCCAGTACCGTGACCATGGCGAATGCGATGACCCATCGAATACCCGGCGTCATCGCGGCCCCCTTGATCGATCTGTGGTGGGCCCGATTATCACAAGAACCGCCCGCGACGGCCAGCCGCTCAACCTGGAGCGGCCGGAGCGTGCCATGACTTGGCGTTTCTCGCGCCGCTCGGCGGACAAGTGCGAGACGGCGAGGAAACGATCCACCGCCCCGGACGACTGAAGTCGGCGTACTCCGAACCCTCCGATCCGGATCGAGCGCGGATGGACCCGGCAGGGCAGTACGGCGGTCGAGATCAAGGACTTCCCTGGCACGGGCGGATCGCCGTCTCACCGCAGGGTGGCGAACAGCATGCCGTCGCATACCGCTCCGTCCTCGACCTCGACGCACGAGCGAGGACGAGCGGCAGCCTGGCCGGGTCCGATTTCCCGCACATTGCGAGCCCAGGCCGCCTGGTCATGCCTCCGCTTCTCAAGGCGGTCGTTGACGCGAAGGGAAGATGGTGCCGGCATAGCCGTTCTGGAATAGGGCGGGACGGCACGGAGGCCGCTCTGCCACAGTCGCGGCGTGGAGACCGTCGAGGAGATGGACGCCGACGTCCTGAAGCAGCTGCGGCGCGACGGGGTGGTGCGGTGGAGTTACGCGGCCGCGCTCCGCCACGTGCTGCGGCTGGCGACGCCCGGGGCGCTGGTGCTCCTGCCGATCGGCGTGGTCGCGCTGCTGTGCTTGATCCCGCCGACCGGTGACGCGCTGGTGGTGGTCGACGGGCGGCCGCAGCTGGTCGGCGCCTCGCCCGTGCCGATGCTGGTATGGGGCGCGGCGGTGCTGGTGGCCTGGGCCGCCGGGCAGATGGTCGTGTTCCCCGCGACGGTGGTCCTCGCCGCGGGCGTTCTCACCGGTCGGACGGTGTCCGTGGCGGATGCGATGCGGGCCGCGGCACGGCGGCTGCCCGCCATGCTCGTCCTCGCCGGGGTGGCCGTGGTCGTGCTGGTGGCGATCCTGGCCGCGGGCCTCGGCATGCTGGCGGTGACGGCGGACGCCTTCCCGTCGATCGTCGTGATGGTCGCCCTGGCGCCGCTCGCAGTGCCCATCGTGCTGGCCGTGCCGGCCGTCGTGCTGGAGGGCCGATCCGCCGTACGGGGGATCGACCGCGCCTACCGACTGGCGGCGCGGCGCTTCTGGAAGAGTGTGCTGACGGTGGTGTTCGGCGGATGGGCCATCCCCGCGCTGGCCTCCTGGACCGCGGACACGGCGATCCCCTGGATTCCCGGCCCGGCCATGCCGATCGTGCTGGGGCTGGCGGCCTCCGCGCTCGGCCTGGTCGTCACGCCCTTGCAGGCGGCGGTGAGCACCGGCCTGTTCCTGCATCTCCTGGCGATTCACTTCCACGAAGAGACCGACCCAGAGATCACGGGCGTTCTGCGGGGTCTGCCCGCCACCCGGGAACGCCCGCTCCGGCTCGTGCCGGTGCTGGCCGCGTCGCTCCTGCCCGGCCTCCTGTACGGCGCCACCGTGCTGGTCAACCCGCTCGGCTGGCCGGAGGTCCGCGAGACGGTCGTGACGCGGTCGTGGAGACCCGGCCTCGTGGACGGTGGCCGTGTCCGCCCGCACATGGGGGCCCTCCGCTCCGAGATCCTCTGGGGCCTGCACGCCGGGCCCGGATCGCGCGTGGCGGTGTTGATCCACGACCTGGACGCGCCGGCGCTGCTCACCTGCGCCGATCCCGCCTGCGACAAGCCCACCTACGAGTACGCCGAGCCGAACGCCCACAACTTCCTGGCCCACGCCACGGCGGCCACCGGGCTGGGCGACGGGCGCTTGGCCATGACATTGTGGCGGCGGATCGGCGTGAAGGAGCCACCGGCGGCCCAGCTCGAACTGCTGATCTGCGACGCGCGCGGATGCCTGCCCGCTTCCGAGGGCACGGCCCTGGTGCGGCCGACCGGCCTGGGCGTCGACAACTCGCTCATGGCGCTGGCCCCGCGCCCCGGCGGCGGCCTGGTCCTGGCCACGGCGGAGCAGGAGCCCGCGCCCGAGGGCGGGGACTCGGACCGGCACCTGATCCGCCTCGTCCTCTGCCCAGACCTGACGTGCGCGCGCCCCTCCGCGAAAGAGATCGCCCGCACCGGCACGCACGGCGGCAGCCGCCGGCTGAACGACTTCACCGTCGACGTACGACCGGACGGCCGGCCGGTCGTCGCGCTGCTCAACGGCGCGACCGGCGCCCTCGACGTGCTGTCGTGCGAGGATCCCGCCTGCGACCGGCTGCGTACGGCCCAGCCCCTGGCCCCGGGCCCCGAACGCAACAGCTACCAGATCAACCGGCGGCCGGGCCTGACCACGGTGGTACGCCCGGACGGCCGGCCGTTGATCGTCTATCAGGACGTGGACGGCGCTGTCAGGCTGCTCGACTGCCTCACCTGGGACTGCACGCGGACCGAAGCGGCCGCGCTGGGCGGGGCGGTGGAGCAGCCGGCCGCGCCGGCGCTGGTGCTGGACCGGTCGGGCCGGGCGCTGGTGGCCTTCCACGACCGGGTCCGCGACCGGATCACGCTCGCGACCTGCGAGGGCATCAGATGCGTGAGCGCACCGGTGAGCAGGACACGGGACGACACGTGGACCCGGCTGGCGATCACACTCGACCCGAGGGGACGACCGATGATCGCCTGGGGAGACGGCACGGGCGAGCTCCATGAGGGCGACTGGCAACTGATGCTCGCCACAGTGACCCGCCCCTGCCGCTGCGCCCTCCCCCGGCCGCGCCCGTCCCAGCCGGCCGCGACCGGCGCACCGGACTGAGGTGATCGCCACGCAGCGTGGAAGACCTCCCCTCGCGGCCCGTTCTGCTGCTCCTGCTGTGCGCCGCCTGCTCCTCCACACCGCCCCCGCCCTGAGGCTCGTCGTCGGAGCACTTCCCGTCCTGACGACGCACTTCCCATCCTGACGACCACCACGGGCTGCCCGACAAGCGCCCGCCCAAGGGCCGCCGCTCCACCTCGGGCGGCGTCAAGGTGGACGACGCCCGAGAAGCCGGGAGTGACCGGTACGGTGATGCGCACGAGCCGACCCGCGGGGAGCATCCGCATGACCATCGACCAGCTCGCCGACGAGCTCATGGACGACCACGTCAACGCCTAGCCCGTCGATGCCTCGCTGCTCAGCGTCCGTGACCGCAGGGATCGGCTGACCGACAACACCGAGGCCGCCGGGACCGCGCGCAGCACCCGGCTGGTCGGCGAGACCGGCCTGCGTGCCCAAGGCTGGAGCCGGCAGCAGGCGGTCGGCTTCATGGTCGGCCCGCTGGAGAGGCGGCCCATCCGGGCCGCCGCAGCCGCCCCCTGGGCGAGGCGTTCGGCGTCACGGCGTTCCACGACGTGATGCGGGGCACTGAGCCGCTGCCGATGGGGATGCTCGACGAGGTCGTCCAGGCGTGGGCCGGCGGGCAGCCGTGACGCTGGACGGGCTCGAGCTGGCCCACCGCCGCGCTGGCACCGTCGGCCTGGGCGGCGCGCAGCCTGCGCCGTTCGCCGACGCCGCCGAGGTGGTCGGCTGGTTCCGCGCGTTGCAGTCTGGCGATGTACGTTTCATAGGCCGATGGCGGGCCTTGCCGAAACGCTCTCCTATCGCCGCCGGTCACAGGGGAAGGGAAGTGTCCACAACGGCCTGGTGCCGCTTCTCGGGACGGAAGTCGTGGTCGCGGGCCTGGTTGTGATGGCTGGCGAGCGTATACCGTCCGGTCGGGCACGTCAGAGCACGGAATCTGCCCGATCGGCACCGTACTCCGCGCGCTTCGGGGCGGAATGCGACCGGCCGCGCAGTGTTGCGAGCCCGGACGCGCCCCGCTCCGGGGGCATCTTCGTCCTCCGGATCCCGACGAAGCCCCGCCTGTGGAGACCGACATGCCAGGAAAACGCTGGGCAGCCCCTGTGCTGCTCGCCTTGTCCCTGCCACTGCTCGCCCCCGTGAGCGCACTCACCCCACCGGTCGCCGCCGCGACATCCTCATCCGTTCTGGCCACGTCGTCCATCGCGGACACCGGCGCGCGAGGGTCGGAGGCCTCCACGGTGCCGTTGGAAGAGATCAATGCGACCACCACCCAAGTCGCCTTCGGGTTACGCCGCCCCACCGCCATCGCCGCACCCGACGACGGGACGAACAGGCTGTTCATCACCGAGAAGCGTGGGACTGTGCGCGTCTACCACCCGGACACCGGTCTCGGACAGACCCCGATCATCGACATCACGGCATCGGTGGACGAATCCGGCAACGAGCGAGGGCTGCTCGGCATCGCCCTCTCGCCCGACTTCGCCGAGAGCCAGGACCTGTATCTGGCCTATACCGCGCTGCCGGACGGCGCAGTGACCCTGGCCCGATACAGGCTGGACGACGCCAGACTCGAGCCCTTGCTCTCCCAGGAGCACGCCGAGCACAACAACCACAACGGCGGCCAGATCACCTTCGGTGCCGACGGCAACCTGTACATGAGCATCGGCGACGGCGGCGGCTCCGGAGACCCCTTCGACTCCGGGCAACGCCTGGACACCCTGTTGGGCAAGATCCTGCGCGTCGACGTGAGCCGAAGCTGCGGCGACCTGGCCTACTGCGTTCCCGAGGACAACCCGTTCGTCGGCGTCGAGGGCGCCCGCGAGGAGGTATGGATGTACGGCGGGCGCAACCCCTGGCGCTTCTCCATCGACCTCGCGGACGGCTCGATGTGGATCGCCGACGTCGGCCAGGGCAGGTGGGAGGAGATCAACCACATCGAGACGGGGCGGCAGGCGGGCGCGAACCTCGGCTGGTCCTGCTATGAAGGGCTGCAAGTATTCGACGCGACCCAATGCCGCACCGACGCCGAGTACACCAAGCCCATCTTCACCTACTCCCCGCACACCGGCGGCTGCGCGGTCATCGGCGGACAGGTATACCACGGTGAGGAATTCGCCGGCCTGGTCGGCGACACCTACATCGCCACGGACTACTGCTACTCCACCGTGTGGGCGCTGCGCAAGAACGCCGCGGGCGGCTACTCGCAGGCCGAGATCGGGCAAATGCCCACGCAGGTCACCGCGTTCGGCGCCACGCCGGAGGGCGAGCTCTATGTCGTCAACGACCTTCCCGGCGGCCTGCACCGCGTCTCGTTCGAACACGCCAAGCCGACCTGCCGGATCGGGTACACCACGCAGGTCTGGGGTGGCGGCATGACCGTCGACCTCACCATCACCAACACCGGCACCACACCGATCAACGGCTGGACACTGAGATTCCCCCTCTCCCGAGGACAGACCATCATCTCGGACTGGAACACCAACCTCACCCAGAGCGGTGACATCGTCACCGCGGTCAACGCCGCCCACAACGGCTCCATCGCGCCCGGCCGCAGCGTCACCATGGGCTACCTCGCCAGCCACACGGGCGACGCCTCCCTGCCGAGCCGGTTCTCCCTCAACAGGGACGCCTGCGCCGTCGACCGCTGACCGATGCCCTGCCGGTCGCCGACGACGCCGGCGTGGGAGCGGTTCGGATGTGCAGGCGGAGTCACGATTCGGCCAGGGCACGATCGCCGTGTCCGCACCGCGTCGCGCGGTGCGGACACGCGCGCTGCGGTCAGCGGGCTCCGGTCAGGTACGCCGATGGCGTCCCGGTCTCCGGAGGCGACGTCCTGCGAGCGCGACGTTGTCGCGGACCGATCCGTTCAGCAGCTGCACGTCCTGCAGCACGAATCCGATGTGGCGGTAGAGCCCGGCCGGGCCGATATGCCGGACATCGACGCCGCCGACGCGGGTCGCGCCGGCGGTGACGTCGTGGAACCGGGGCAGCAGGATGGCCGGCGTCGGCTTTCCGGCACCGGATGGCACCACCAGCGCCGTGACGACCCCCGCTCTCAGGTGAAGCTCACTCCGTGCAGGACGTCGTGGCCGTCACGGTGACCCCGCCCTGGCCGACGAACCAGGCGGCACCGGCGATGGTGACCAGGCCGACCACCGGGTGCGTGCCCCTTGAGGACGTGCTCATGGGTCAGGTCCACAGCCTCCGACGACCTCGACGCCCTCACTCTCGAGGGCGTCATGCCAGGCCGGGTCACGCAGCAGCCTCGTCTCCCAGGTCCGCACGATGCCGTCCGGTCCCGTGACCGCGTCCTCGCGGGACGGGTGCAGGAACAACTCGCTCGTGCCCTCGGGGAGGGCTGCGAGCCGGCGGAGGTAGTCGTCCCGGAGTCGCTCATAGCCACCGAGCTCGTGTGCGCTGCGCCGGTTGGTCGCGATCGTCTGCGGGATGGACACGCCTAGTGCGTCGGCGAGGGCGACGGCGCGCTCGTGCGCTGCCGCGAGCTGCGGCGGGAGCGGCCCGCCGAAGTACGGCTCCGGGTCACGGGGCAGCCGGAAGGCAAGGCCGTGGCGCGCACACCACTCAAGCGCCTCGGCCAGCCACGATCTGCCGTGCAGGCCGTAAAGGGTGCCTGCATGGGAGTCGGCCGCCTGAGGCATGGGGCCCCGGTCGCGCATCCAGTGCAGCTGTGCGTCCGCCTCCCGGATGACATCCTGGCCCTCACCGCGGGCTCCGAGGGCCAACGGATCGTCACTGAGTGTCCCGTCCGGATCGACGAGGCTCGCCGCCCCGTTGAGGGGCCGCCAGCGCGGGAGCCCGCGCTCGCTCGTGAGCGTCACGTGCAGTCGCGGCACCACGCCGAGCTCCCAGACCTGGTGCGCGGCTTGCTCCGCGGCCGGCGAGACGCAGATGAGCGTCGTCGCGGTGACATGTCCCTCGGCGAGCAGCGCGACGATGACCTCCGTCGTCCCGGGCTCACGACCGAGATCGTCGGCCGTGATCACGACGCGACGGGTCATCGGGGGCGCTCCCCGGCGGACTCGTCCACGGGACCGGCGGGTGGCGGCTCGACCGGCTCGACCGGCTCAGCCGCCTCAGGCGGCGTCTCGATCGGGACTGAGATGAGTCGCGCCGCGACCGCGCCGATCGTCGTCAGCACGAACGGGTACACGCACAAGTACATCCGGAACGCGAGCCCGGGGTCGCCGCCGGGGTCGTCGCCCGAGTTGTAGCCGAAGAACACGCCCAGCGAGGTGAGCGCGAGTCCGGTCACGATCCCGTTGAGCCGGCCGAAGAAGCCGAACGCGGACAGGAAGAGTCCTTCGCGGTGTTCACCGTTGCGCGCTGCGTCGGCGTCCAGCACACGCGCGACGATGAGGTCGTTCGTCGCGAGCATTCCCGACCACCCGGCCCCGACGAGCACCCCCGCGGCGATCGCGGTGACGAGGTCGGTGGCGAAGAACAAGGCCGCGAAGCCGGCCGCGAGGACCGCGAAGGCAAGCCGCCAGGCCCACAGGGCGCCGCGGCGCGCGACGACGCGCGTCCACACCACGAGGCCGCCCGCCGAGATGAGGATGACGATGCCCTGAAGGTAGAACGCGTTCCCGACCGGGAGCCCGAGCGAGTAGCGGACGTACAGCTGGATGCCCGACAGTACGAGTGCCATGGCTATCCCGTAGCAGGCTCCGGTGAGCCCGACCGTCCAGAACATCCGGTTGCGCACGATCGACCACACGCTAGGCAGCAGCAGCGGCCGCTCGCGCGTGGAGTAGCGGGGCCTCTCCCGCGCGCCGAGCGCCATGAACACGATCACGACGAGCGCGACCGCACCATAGATGATCGCCGTGATCTGGAAGCCCTGGGTGGAGTCCTCGGTGCCGAACACCTGCGTCGTGAGCAACGGGGTGACCGCGAGCGAGATCACGAGCGCCACGAGCTGGAAGCCCTGGCGCAGGCCGTTGGCCACGGCGCGGTCGCGTTCCTGCGGGTACAACTCGGGGAGCAGCGCGCCGTAGTTCGCGTTGAGCATCGAGTCGAAAGCCTCACACAGGATCGCGAACACCGCGAACCAGAGCACGAGGCCGATGCCCTGCAGAGAGGTCGGCGCCGAGAAGAACGCGATCATGCAGGCCGCGAGCATCGGCGCGCCGACGAGCAGCCACGGCCGGCGCCGGCCGAACCGGGTCCGGGTGCGGTCGGAGAGGTGGCCGAGCAGCGGGTTGTCGAGCGCGTCGATGACCGCGTAGATCACCATGACCACGCCGTAGGCGCGTACGTCGAGCCCGAGAATGTCGACGTAGAAGGTGATCATCGATCCCTTGATCATGTTGATCGGGATGGAAGTGCCGAACATCCCGATGGCGTAGCGCCATGCGGGAGTCCGCCCCGGGGCGGAGGCCGTATCGAGCTGGGACACGCGATCACCTTCCTTGCAGATGCCGGCGCCGTGCACGGCGTTTCCTTCACACCCGAAGGAGGACAGCGGGTGATGCACGCTCGGTGGTTGCTCGGCGGCTGCTCGGACGCGTTCGATCTGCCATGAAGCTCGGGGCCTCCGCTCCGCCGACCTGGCCTGCGCGCTATGACGCGGATAAGAACATGCAGACAAATGGCACATCATGTCAATGGTCAAGAACGGGCTTCGCCGGCCGTGGCGGGTCCTCCCACGGGTACCGGGGACTTGACAGCGACGGCGATGAGTATAACCGTTAGCCCTAGTGGCTAACGGTTATAGGAGGGGCCGATGCAGCAGGAAGTGGTGCTGGCGATGCTGGCCAAGGAGCCCTCGCACGGCTACCAGCTGCGCGCGCGGCTGCGCGACGCGCTCGGCCCCCTCGGTGACGCGATGAACGCTGGGCAGATCTACGTCACGCTCACCCGGCTGGAAAAGGCCGGCCTGTTGGCGGTCGAGAGGTCTGCCGAGAGCGCCGACCGGTCGGATCGCAAGGTGTACGCGCTCACCCCCAACGGCCAGCAGCGAGTCTCCGAGTGGATCGCCGAGGTGAGCTGGCCAAGACCCGACCTCGCGGAGTTCCATCTGAAACTGGTCGCGGCCGCGGCGGCCGGGCTTGCCGACCCGCTCACGATCGTCGACACCCAGCGCCGCGAGCTGCTGCGCCGGCTGCGTGACGCGCAGCGCGCCGCCATGGCCGAGCCGGACCGCTCGGACGCGGCGCTGTTGCTGGAGGGCATCGTGCTCCGGCTTCAGGCAGACCTGCGCTGGCTCGAGGCATGTGAGAAGACCTGGACCCACCGAAGGAGTGGATCGTGAGCAACGCCGCCGACATGCCCGTTCTTCGCGCCCGCGGGTTGCGCAAGGAGTACGGCAAGGGGCTAGGACTGGTGCGCGCCGTCGACGGGGTCGATCTCGACATCGGCGCGGGAGAGACGGTGGCGGTGATGGGACCCAGCGGCTGCGGGAAGTCCACCATGCTGCACCTGCTCGGGGGGCTGGACCGGCCCTCGGGTGGAGAGGTGTCGCTGAACGGCCGTCGCATCGACGACATCGGCGAGAGGGCCCTGGCCCGGATGCGCCGGACTGTCGTCGGCTTCGTCTTCCAGGCATTTCACCTGATGGAGGAGCTCACCGCCATCGAGAACGTCGAGCTGCCGGCACTGCTGGCCGGACGCTCCCCGCGGGCCGCCAGACGGCGTGCGGAGGAGCTGCTGGAGCAGGTCGGGCTCACCGACCGGGCGCGTTTCCTGCCCTCCGCGCTGTCCGGCGGCCAGCGGCAGCGCGTCGCGGTCGCCCGGGCGTTGAGCAACGAACCGTTAGTCGTTCTCGCCGACGAACCGACCGGAAATCTGGACAGCGCCGCCACCCTGGACGTCCTCCAGCTCTTCGAGAGCCTGCACGGGTCCGGGCAGACGCTGGTGATCGTCACCCACGACCCGCGGATCGCGGCCACCGCAGACCGGCTGATCTCGATGCGCGACGGCGCGTTCGTGGACGAGACCAGGTTGAGCGGTGGCACCACCGGGCAGCTCGGCGCACTCGTCGGGCTGGAGGACTGAGGGCGATGGGCCGCATCCTGCTCGTGGGCCGCCTCGCCGTGCGTGACCTCCGGCGGCGCCGCATCGAGGCCGCGCTGCTGCTGCTCGCGGTGCTCGACAACCGGCATTCGTCGGCGCTGGAGCGCGCCCTCGGCGCAACCCCTCGTGACGTGAGTGCGGCACTGGCGGCCGCGCAGGTGCTCCCCGCGCTCGCCGGCGCTGTCCTGGGCGTCTTCCCTGGAGGCTTCGCACTGTTCGCCGCGGTGAACGCGATCACCGGCGGCGACGGCGACAGGGCCACGCTTCCCGCGCTCTGGCAGCTGCTCGCCGTGGTGCTGGCAACCGTGCTCGTGGTGGCGGCGCTCACCGCTCTTCCCGCCCGCCTCGGCGGCCGCCGTCCCGTGACCGAGGCTCTCCAAGCCGAGCTCACATGATGCGAGCAGGCCTGCCAGAGCTCCCCCGGCGTCAGACGGAGCAGCGCGTCCGGCGCCTCGATGACCGCCATGACGGCTGCCGCTTGCGCCGGCGAAGGAGCGCCGGTCACGCACCGCCCGGCTCGGCGGTCCGCTCCCACATCGACTTCATCTCGGCGAACCCCTGCTCCATGATCCCCACCATGGCCTTCCGGGCCCGTTCGCCGTCGCGCCGCTGGATCGCCTGAGCCACGTCGGTGTGCAGCCGCAACGCCTGCTCATCCGGGTAGTGAGGCATCAGGTGGTAGTGGTGACGGCCGGCGAGCACCTCGGCGACGATCAGTTGCAGTTTCGCGAACATGTCGTTCCCGGAGGCGGCCAGCACCCGCCGGTGAAAGTCGATGTCCAGCTGGAGAAAGCGCGCCTCGTCACCGGCCTTCCCAGCGGCCCACATCTTCGCCGCGAGCCCGACCAACTCGCTCGCCTCGTCGTCGTCGATCCGCTCGGCGGCTAACCAGGCGGCGTGGGGCTCGATCGCGGTCCGTAGCTCGGTGATCGAGCGCATCTGCGTCATCCGCCCGTCCGAGGCGAGCCGCCAGCGGATCACCTGCGGATCGAAGACGCTCCACGCCTCAGCGGCCTGGATCATGATCCCGACCCGGCGCCGGGTCTCGATGAGTCCCATGGATGCCAGCACCCGCAGCACCTCGCGGATCACCGAGCGGGAGACCTGGTAGCGGTCGACCAGGTCGTCGATGCTCAGGACGGAGCCGGCGGCCACGTCGCCGCTGCATATGGCGGTGCCCAGGTGGTCGAGGACGCGTGCGTGCAGCCCAGCCTCGGCAGGGGCGTGCTGGCTGGATGCGCCCCCTGGGGAGGACTGATTCACGGCACAGAGCATATCAGTTCAAGACCAACCCTTGAATAAGTCAGCTTTTTTGTCCTAGCATCCCGGCATTAAGCAGATGTTACGGGAGTGTGGCGCTCTTCGAGGGAGGCGGCGGCCATGACAGAAAGGCGAGATGACGTGCGACGTCGATCGATATTCGGTACATCTCTGGCCGTGGTTGTCGCCATGGGCCTGTCCGCCTGTGGCGGTGGCGGCGACGACGGCGGCGCGTCCAAGACGGTCCGGGTCACCCTGGCCAACCACGTGTGGACCGAGAACATCAAGCAGGCACTGCCCGAGTTCGAGAAGCAGACCGGGCTCAAGGTCGAGATCACTCAGCTCGGCGAGGACCAGCTCTCCGACCAGTACAACGTCAAGCTGAACGCCGGCTCATCCGACATCGACGTGATGATGTACCGCCCCCTGCAGGAGGGGAGGCTCTTCGCCAAGAACACGTACCTGGCCGACCTGTCGGCCCAGGTGAAGTCCAATACCTGGGACTTCAGCGACTTCCAGGCGGGCCCGGTGGAGGCCACCACGTACGAGGGCAAGCCGGTCGGTGTCCCGATCATCACCGAGCAGGAGGTCCTCTATTACCGCAAGGACCTGCTCGCCAAGGCCGGCCTGAGCGCCCCGCCGAAGACCCTCGACGAGCTGAAGGCCGCCGCCGCCAAGGTCAAGGCGGCCGAGCCGGACGTCGCCGGCTTCGTCGCCCGTACCGGCAAGTCGGCGGCTGTCACCCAGTTCTCCAGCTTCCTTTACAGCTTCGGCGGCGACTTCGCCGACAGCAGCGGCAAGGCCGCGGTCAACAGCGACGCCGCCAAGCAGGCGTACGCCTACTACGGTGGGCTGATCAAGGACTCCGGCCCGGCGAACGTCAGCACCGACATGGGCTGGCCCGAGGCGATGGCCATCTTCACCCAGGGCAAGGCCGCCTTCTACACCGAGGCGAACTCGCTCTACAAGAACGCCACCGACCCGGCCAAATCCAAGGTCTCGGACCAGGTCGGCGTCGCGCCGTTCCCGGCCGGCCCGACCGGTTCGAAGCCGTACAACATCCCGTCGTGGGCGCTGGGCATCAACTCCAGCTCGGAGAACACGAGCAACGCCTGGAAGTTCATCGAGTGGGCCACCAGCAAGGAGCAGACGCTCGCCCAGCAGAAGTCCGGCGTGCCGGGCGCCCGTAGCTCCGTCTGGTCCAACCCGGAGGGCACCTCCTCCTTCCCGAAGGACCTGGTGGAGGCCATCGCGGCCAGCACCAAGGCCGGGGTGGGCCATGACCGGCCGCTGGTCGTGAAGGTCGCCGAGGCCCGCGAGATCGTCGGCCAGCCGATCGTTGACGCGATCACCGGCAAGGACGCCGCGGCGGCCGCTGACACGGCCAACGCCGCGTTCCAGAAGTTCCTGGACGACGAGGCCAAGTAAGCGGCACACGCGAGTGGCGGGATCGAGCACCCGCCACTCGTTCCACCCCTGGAGACCTCATGGCAACGATCACCACCACCAAGACGCCGCGCAGCGCCGGCGCCCCCGATACGCCGGGCTGGGTGCGCTGGGTCAACGACCACCGCAAATGGCTCTTCGCCGCGCCCGCGATGGCCTTCGTCGCCGCGCTGATCGTGTTCCCCCTGGCCTGGACCGGCTACCTCAGCCTGACCGACGCCGAGGGATCCGTCCGCGCGGAGAGCGAGTTCGTGGGCCTGCAGAACTACTTCGACGTCCTGACGGACACCGAGCGGTTCTGGCCCGCCGTGGGACGGACCGCCACGTTCACCGTCGTCGCGCTGCTGTTCGAGGTGGTGCTCGGGATGGCGATCGCCCTGCTGCTCTGGCGGCCGTTCAAAGGGCAGAGGTGGGTCCGGGTCGCCATCCTGATGCCGCTAGTCGCCACCCCGGTCGCGGTCGGCATGATGTGGCGGCTCATCTTCGACCCGAACATCGGCCTGGCCAACCAGGTCCTCGGCTGGGTCGGCATCGGACCGCAGCCGTGGCTCGCCGGCCAGCACTCGGCCCTGCCCACCACGATCTTCATCGACGTGTGGCAGTGGACGCCGATGGTGGTGCTGATCCTGCTCGCCGGCCTCACCTCGCTGTCGGACGAACCGCAGGAGGCGGCGCGCATCGACGGCGCCAGCACCTGGCAGCGTTTCCGGCACGTCACCCTGCCGCTGCTGACGCCCACGCTGACCGTGGCGATCCTGCTCCGCGGCATCGACGCGCTGAAGACCTTCGACATCCTCTACGCCACGAAGGGCCGTGGCGGCGGTTCGTTCCACGAGGTGGAGACCCTCAACGTGTACGCCTACGGCCTCAGCTTCGACTACAACGAGTACGGCGTCTCCTCCACCGTCCTCATCCTCTTCTTCCTGATCATCATCGGGGCGATGTGGGCCCTGACCGCCAGGCGCAAGGAGGCGCAGCGATGAAGCCCCGACCCGCGTACCGGGTGTTCCGGGTGGTGGCGCTCACCTTCGTGGTGCTCTCCCTGCTCGCGCCGCTGCTCTGGATGATCGCCGCGTCGTTCAAGACCAACGTCGACATCTACGACCCGGGCAAGGCGCTGAGTTTCTCGCCCACCATGGGCAACTACGCCAAGGTGCTCCAGCAGGCGAACTACGTCGAGTTCATCGTCAACAGCCTCTGGGTGGCGTTCGCCGCCACCGTGGCGTCGCTGATCCTCGGGCTGCCGGCCGCGTACTCGATGAGCCGGTTCAACATGAAGAAGTCCGCGCTGGTGGTGCTGATGGCCCGGGTCATCCCCGGCGTCTCGCTCCTGGTGCCCTGGTACTACGTCTTCTCCAACCTGAAGATGGTCGGGGGCTTCGGGGTGCTGATCATCAGCCACATGTTCGTCTCGCTGCCGCTGGTGGTCTACATCATGATGGGCTACTTCGACAGCCTGCCCGAGGAGTTGGAGGAGGCGGGGCTGGTCGACGGGCTGACCCACATCGGCGCGTTCCGCCGCGTCATCCTGCCGCTGTCGGTGCCGGGCATCGCCACCTCCGGGATCCTGTCCTTCATCTTCTCCTGGAACAACTTCATGTTCGCGCTCGTGCTCTCCGACGCCGACACCAAGACCCTCCCCGTGGCGATCTTCGACTTCGTCGGCTACGCCAGCATCGACTGGGGCGGCCTGATGGCCGCGAGCACCGTGGTCACCCTGCCGATCATGCTGATCGCCCTGTTCGTGCAGAAGTACGTGGTCTCCGGCCTCACCGCCGGCGCGACAAAGGGCTGACCGGGATGACGACCATCGCGCGCATAGAGACCTTCCTCGTCGCCCCCCGCTGGCTCTTCGTCCGGGTGGAGACCGACTCCGGAATCGCCGGCTGGGGCGAGGCCACCTGCGAAGGGCGCTCCGAGACCGTCCGCGCCGCCGTGCACCAGCTCGCGGAGCTGCTGATCGGCCGCGACGCGCTGCGCATCGAGGACCACTGGCAGGTGTTGACCAAGGGCTCGTTCTACCGGGGCGGCCCGATCCTGGCGAGTGCCGTGGCGGGCCTCGACCAGGCCCTCTGGGACATCGCCGGCAAGCACTTCGGCACCCCGGTACACCAACTGCTCGGCGGTCCGGTCCGGGACCGGATCCGGGTGTACGGCTGGGTCGGCGGCGACGAGCCCAGCGAGGTCCGCGACCACATCGCCGCCCAGGTCGAGGCCGGGCTCACCGCGGTGAAGATGAACGCCTCCGGCAAGATGAGCCCGGTCGCGTCGGTCGCCGAGCTGAACGGCGTGGTCGCCCGGGTGGCCGCCGCCCGCGAGGTGCTCGGCGACGAGCGCGACGTCGCCGTCGACTTGCACGGGCGGTTCACCCTGGCCAACGCGCGCCGGGTGGCGCCGCTGCTGGAGCCGTATCGGCCGCTGTTCCTGGAGGAGCCGGTCGTACCGGAGAACTCGCACCTCATCGGCGAGTTCGTCCGCTCGACCACCATCCCGGTGTCGACCGGGGAGCGGCTCTACAGCCGGCAGGAGTTCCTGCCCGTCCTCCAGGCCGGCATCGCGGTCGCCCAGCCGGACCTCTCGCACGCCGGCGGCATCACCGAGGTACGCAAGATCGCCACGCTCGCCGAGGTGTACGACGTGCAACTCGCCCCGCACTGCCCGCTCGGCCCGATCGCCCTCGCGGCCTGCCTGCAGGTCGGATTCGCCACACCGAACTACCTGATCCAGGAACAGAGCATCGGCATCCACTACAACCAAGGGGCCGAGGTGCTCGACTACTGCCTCGACAAGACCCCGTTGACCTTCGTGGACGGACACGTCGAGCGGCTTACCGCGCCCGGCCTGGGTATCGAGATCGACGAGCAGGCTGTCCGCTCCGCCGACAAAAAGGGACATGCCTGGCGCAGCCCCATCTGGCGGCACCGGGACGGTTCCTACGCGGAATGGTGACCATGACCCACGACCTCACCGCCACACTCGCCACCACCCGATTCCTGGCGACCGCCCGCGGCAC
>NZ_VCKY01000479.1 GCF_005889735.1 Nonomuraea turkmeniaca | reverse complement strand
GGCTGGGGACGTACATCATCGGCTCCGATCCGATGTGCGCGATCGCCGCCGCCGACCCGGCGCTCGCCCCGGAGGCGGTGACCGTACGGGTGACGCCGGACGGGATCACCGTGGAGCGCACGTGGCAGCAGCCGGATGCGGCGCCCAAGCTCAAGCTCAAGGGGCGGTGGGCCGATGAGGTCGCCGAGCTGACGGCGCGGGTCGCCGAGCGGGAGGCGGCCGAGTACGCGGCCGGCTACGAAGAGGTGCCCGAGCTCGACGGCCGGCCGCTCGCCGAGCCCGTCGAATGGTCCGACCAGGCGGTGCTGACCTGCGGTTCCTCGGTCTTCGTGCTGACCTCCATCGAGCCCAAGGACGCGCACCTGACGCCCAGGAGCGAGGGCGGCGTGGCCTACAACCGCCCGCCGAGGCTCCGGCGCCCTGAGCCCGGGCGCAAGTTCGTCCGGCCGAAAGAGCCGACCAGGAACGAGGGCCTGCGCCTGCAACTGCTGGCCGCGTTCCTGCCGGCGGCGTTGGGGCTGACGCTGGCATTCGCGCTCAAGCAGTGGTATTACCTGCTCATCGCGCTGATGACGCCGATCATGATGATCGGCCAGTGGTGGAGCGACCGCCGCCACGGCAAGAAGAAGCACAAGAAGGCGATCAAGGAGTACAAGGAGCGGCTCCAGGCGTACGACGAGGCGGTCGAGCGCGCCCGGGTGGCCGACGAGGCCGCCCGCCGAGCCGACGCCCCGGACCCCGCGCAGGTGCTGCTCACGGCCACGGGGCCGCGCAGGCGATTGTGGGAGCGCAGGATCCACGACTCCGACGCGCTCCGGCTGCGGGTCGGGCTCGCCGACCTGCCCGCCAACCTGGAGCTGTCGGAGGAGCAGGGCGGGCCCATCGATCCGCCGATCTGCCGGTCCGTGCCGGTGGCGCTGCCGATGCGGCGGCTGGGCGTGGCAGGCGTCACCGGGCCGCGAGCCGTCGCGGCCGGCCTGACGAGCTGGCTGATCGCCCAGGCCGCGACCCTCCACAGCCCCCGCGACCTGGCCATCGTGGTGGTGTCGGCGCACCCCGACGCGGAGCACCGCTGGGGCTGGATGCGCTGGCTGCCGCACTGCGCGCCGCGCGCCGGCGAGGAGTGCGTGGCGCTGGTGGGCACCGACCCCGAGTCGGCCGCGCGCCGCGTCTCCGAGCTCGCCGCTCTCATCGACGAGCGCCAGAACACCACGATCCCCGAGCTCGGCAAGATTCCCAGCGGCTGGGACGACCTAGGTGGTCCGGAGAAGCCCTCCTTCTCCTCCTATGACGTACGCCCCTACGACGTGCTGGTGATCCTCGACGGAGCCCAGGTGCTGCGCGGCCTGCCCAACATGCCGCAGGTGCTGCGCCAGGGGCCGCGTTCGGGGGTGTACACGCTCGCCATCGACGACGATCAGCGCCTGCTTCCGGAGGAGTGCCAGACGGTGGCCGCGTGCGGCGGCGACGGCTTCGTCCATCTGCTCGGCGGCGGGCTCGACGCCATCGGTCCGGTGCTGGGTGACTTCGTGTCGGCCGCCTGGTCCGACCGCCTGGCCAGGTCGCTGTCCCCGATCCGCGACGTGAGCAGAGACGATCCGGCGGGCAATCTGCCCGGCGCGATCCGCCTGCTCGACCTGATGGGCATGCCCGACCCCTCGGGCAAGGAGCTGGCCGCCCGATGGCGCGACCGTGGCACCACGCGCGCGCTGATCGGCGTCGGCCCCGAGGGTCCGTTCTCGGTCGACCTCACCCTCGACGGCCCGCACGGCCTGATCGCCGGCACCACGGGTGCGGGCAAGTCGGAGCTGCTGCAGACGCTGATCTGCGCCCTGGCGGTGGCCAACCGGCCCGACCAGCTGACGTTCGTGCTGATCGACTACAAGGGCGGGGCCGCGTTCAAGGAGTGTGTACGCCTGCCGCACACGGTCGGCATGGTCAGCGACCTCGACGGCCATCTGACGCAACGGGCGCTCGACTCGCTGGCGGCGGAGATCCGCCGCAGGGAGCGCCTGCTGCTGAAGGCCGGGGCCAAGGACATCGACGACTACGCGGGTGCCGTCCCGCTGCCGCGGTTGGTGCTGATCATCGACGAGTTCGCCGCTCTGGTGGCCGAGCTGCCCGACTTCGTCACTGGCCTCGTGGACATCGCCCGCAGAGGCCGCTCGCTGGGCGTCCACCTGATCCTGGCCACGCAGCGCCCGGCGGGCGTGGTGACCGCCGACATCCAGGCCAACACGTCGCTGCGCATCGCGCTACGCGTGACGGAGCCCTCCGAGTCTTCGGACGTCATCGACCTGCCCGACGCGGCCCACATCTCCAAGTCCACACCAGGACGCTGCTACATCCGTTCTGGTGTGGGCTCGGCAACCGCCGTCCAGACGGCCAGAGTCGGGGGCCGTAGCCCGGTCCGGCCCGGGTCGTCACCGGGCACTCTCAGCGGACCGGAGTCGTCGCCTGGACCCCACGGCCCCACCGGGGCGTCCCAGGGCCCGCTCGCCATCACCCGGCCGCCCCAAGGCCCATACGACATCACGCGGCCGCCCCACGACCCGTACGACGCGGCGACCGGCAACATACGGGTGCTGGATATGAACTGGCTCTCCCTGGGCAAACCCCTCCCGCCCCCTCCGGAACTGGAGGAGGAATCGACGGTCACGGACCTCACATTTCTCGCCGACGCGCTCAACGAGGCCGCGCACCTGGACGGTCTAGTGG
>NZ_VCKY01000478.1 GCF_005889735.1 Nonomuraea turkmeniaca | reverse complement strand
GCCTGACCAGGGACCTCACCCGAGAGGAAGGGGTCTGGGCGACGAGGTGACGGCCTTCAGCGGGCCTGTGGACAACCGCACAGACCCGCACAACCGGCAGGACCCCGCCGCGAGCATGGACTCCGACACTCCTGCATAGCGCCATCCAACGAGCTCCCCCGAAAATCCTCAGCTGGGATGACCTGCTTTACACCAGCGTCCTAGGGCAGGACGTGTTTCCGCGGTGTTAGCCCGGCCGTGCGGCTACGGCTTCCGCCCCCCGTAATCGCGCAACACGGCGGCACCGGCCGCGGCCGCCCCCGGGCGAAGTCGGTGACCTTGCTGGAGGGAACCTCCTGCCCACCGCCATCACATGATCACGGGACACGCTCCAGTACAGCTCATGCTCGGCCCGATGGCGACGCACCTGCTGCTCCCCCGCCCTGGAGGCTGCTATGGGGCCGGGGATGCCCTTGGCGGAGGAGACGTGCGGGCTGTTCACCGAAGCCTTCCTCCGCGCCGCCGCTCTCCCGGCCGCCAGGTAGATCTTTTTCTCTGATTTGTCACCAATCGGGCACGGCCGCATACAATTCTCGAATGCGTTTCGTCCCTTTTGTCGTGATTGTCGCTGCGGCGACGTTCAGCCTCACCACCCCCGCGTCGGCCATCACCAACGGATCGGCTGACGGCGACACGCACCCCGAAGTCGGAGCCCTCATCGGCGACAGGGCGAATCCCGACGGAACGTGGTCCTACTGCACGGGGACTCTCATCTCGCCCACCGTCTTCCTTACCGCCGCCCACTGCGGCGAGCGGAAGCAGAAGACCGCCAAAGTGTCCTTCGCCAGCCGCTATGAGCCCGGATCCAAGCTCTACGCCGGCCGGTACGTGCCGGACCCGCGATACAAGGACAACTCCGACCTCCATGACATGGCCGTGGTCATCTTCAACACGCCCGTCACGGACATCAAGCCCGCCCAGCTGCCGAAGGCGGGCCTGCTCGACGAGCTCGAAGCCGGCAACCGCCTGAAGAACGCGCGTTTCACCCCGGTCGGGTACGGCTCCCTGAACCCGACCAAGAGCAAGTCCAAGAACAAGAAGGGCCACGAGACGCGCTTCCACTACACCGACACCCGCCGCCAGACGTCCATCTCCTTCGACGATCTCTCCCGCAAGTGGCTCGACCTGTCGGTGGACTCCAAGACGGACGGCAGCACCTGCTTCGGCGACTCGGGCGGCCCCAACTTCCTCGGCGGGCCCACCTCGCACCTGCTTATCGCCACGTCGATCAGCGGAGAAGACGACGCCTGCAAGGGCACCAACTACGACTATCGCCTGGACACCGCCACCGCCCGGAAGTTCCTCGGCAAGTACGTCACGCTGCCCTGAACCGCCGGGTCGATCACTGGACAGATGGTGCGAGCGCTTTTGGAGCTGGGAGCCGACCGGTCACTACGGGATCACGATGACGATGCCACCCCGCTGGAGTGGGCACTGTTCGCCGGCCCGACCGAGGTGGCCGAGCTCTTGAGCCAGTAGCGGCCCCTCCTGCCGGAACCCACTGCCGCGACACCACACTGCCCAGCTAGCCCGCATCGCCAGCGCTCTCCAAATCACTCATCGTGCAGAGCACTGGCGAGGTCCGCGGCGAAGACATATAGCGGGTCCAGCCGAGATACGGCCATGGGTTGATCTTGAAGCCGTTGACCTGGGCGAACAGCAAGTCGCCGGTACGGCTGAGCCTGGCCTTCACTTCCGAGGTCAGCCAAGGAGGCTAAACGGCTGTTTGCTCCACTGGCCACCGGCCGGTCGCTGCGCGCCAGGCGAGGAATGCACCGGCGAGGACCCAGATGAAGCCGATGGTGCCGTCCTCAAGAGTGCCCCGCGGGCCGCCGCGATCCGCCATCAACGAGACGAGGGATGCGACGATCGTGCTGGCGACGTAACCGGCACCTGCGAGCCCGAGCCCAAGACCTATCCGCGCGACAAGGTGCGCGCGGAAGGCGCCTCCCACGTACACGCCGAGACCGCACATCCCAGCGAGGGTCCCCCACCCACCGACCTGCAACTCCGGCACGTACTGATCGGCGCCGAAGTACACGACGACCATCACCACGAGCGCCGCCCCGCCGACCACGGCAAGGGCGGCACAAATCCCGAGCACCACTCGGCTCACGACCGCGGCCATCAACACTCCGCACCATCCGGCTACATGGACGACCTTAAGGTAATCCGGCCCGATCGGGACCGGTCCCGGTTCCGATCGGGCGTGGTCGTCGGAGTCGCCATGCACGGTCTGCGCCCCCATCGCTCGTGACTCCGTATCCCCCGCATGCAAGCCGAGCCGACGACCAAGCCGATGCTCGGATAGCCGCAATGAGCCCAAAGTAGCGCGGAGAAACTACGAGCACGGGGTGTAGTGGGGGCAGTCCCCTGGAGGTCGCGTGCCGTGGCCCGGCGGCCGGTCCGGCGTAGGACGGTGGCTACGACCCCGCGGGCATTGGCCCGGGTGAGCGAGCTGGCTTGGCCGCCCCGACGGGGCTCGGCCCCTCCCCCGACCCGGCACGTCGCCGTGTCACGGGGTCCGGAGAGGACCCCGTGACGAGCTGTGCTGCGCGGGCCGGCATGCCGTCAAGCGGCGTCGAGGGCTTCGGTGATCTTGCGGGCCATCTCCGCCAGGGTGGGGCTGGGCTCGCCCTGGTGGGTCCGGGCGGCTGCGTCGATGGCGACGGTGACGGTGCGGCGGAA
>NZ_VCKY01000477.1 GCF_005889735.1 Nonomuraea turkmeniaca | reverse complement strand
CGTCAGATGTGTATAAGAGATAGCGGCCCCGTCCGCGGCGCCACCCTCCTCTGACCCGCCGCCTTCCGCTTCCACCCACCAGCCCGCCACATCCGGTCGCCCTGTGTCCGGACCTCGGACCGGCGCGCGCGAGCCCGTCGTGTCCGCTGGATTCTTGGGTCGGCGCACCAGTCAGCCTTGTCCGGTCCTAGGGCCGGCTACCAGCCCGTCGCGTCCGGCCCTAGCGCCACTACACCGGCCCGTCGCGTCCGGCCCCGTCGCACAGGGGCATTGCACCGGCTCGACGCAGTGGCTCGCTGGCAGTCTGCCGCAAGCGCGCTCACCGGTCTGCCGCGTTCAGGCGGGCGGGGGCTAGGGCGCGGAGCCTATAACCTAAGTAGGTCATGAATCTGGTCAACCTTGAGTCGGTTTCCCATGCCTACGGGCCCAAGCCGCTCCTCAGCGACGTGTCCCTGGGCGTCGAGGCGGGGGAGCGGATCGGCGTCGTCGGGCGCAACGGGGGCGGCAAGACGACCCTGATGTCCGTCATCGCGGGAGACGTGCGCCCCCACAGTGGCCGCGTCACGCACACCGGGGGACTGCAGGTCGGTTTCCTGTCCCAGCAGGACACGCTCGACGCGGCCGCCACCGTACGAGAGATCGTCCTGAGTGGGATGGCCGAGCACGAGTGGGCCGGGAACCAGCGGGTTCGGGAGATCCTGACGAACCTGATCGGGGACCTCGACCTCGAGGCCAAGAGCCGCGACCTCTCGGGTGGCGAGCGCAGGCGTACGGCGCTGGCGAAGCTGCTCATCGACGACCACGACCTGATCATGCTGGACGAGCCCACCAATCACCTCGACATCGAGGCCATCGCGTGGCTGGCCGGGCACCTGGCGGCCAGGAAGAGCGCGCTGCTGGTGGTGACGCACGACCGGTGGTTCCTCGACGCCGTGTCCACCCGCACGTGGGAGGTGGTGGACGGGCGCGTCGAGCGGTACGAAGGCGGCTACGCCGCCTACGTGCTGGCCAAGGCCGAGCGCGCGCGCATCGCCCAGGCCGCCGAGGATCGCCGCCAGAACCTCATGCGCAAGGAGATCGCCTGGCTGCGCCGCGGCCCGCCCGCCCGCACGTCCAAGCCGAAGTTCCGCATCGAGGCCGCCCAGGCGCTGATCGCGAACGAGCCGCCGCCGCGGGAGACCGTCGAGCTGATGCGGTTCGCCGCGGCCAGGCTCGGCAAGACCGTGTACGACCTCGAGGACATCACTTTGCACGCCGGTGGGCCGGCCACCGGTCCGCTGGTGCTCGACCGCTGCACGTGGCAGTTCGGGCCGGGCGACCGCATCGGCCTGATCGGCGTCAACGGATCAGGAAAGTCGTCTGTGTTGCGGCTGCTCGCCGACACGATCAAGCCCGACTCCGGCCGGGTGACCAGGGGCAAGACGGTACGTCTCGCGCACCTGTCCCAAGAGCTGACCGAGCTCGATCCGACGCGGCGGGTGCTGGAGACGGTCGAGGAAGTACGCAAATACCTGCAACTCGGCAAGAGGGAGTGGACCGCCTCCCAACTGCTCGAGCGCCTTGGCTTCCGTGGCGAAGACCAGTGGAAGGTCGTAGGCGACCTTTCCGGTGGTGAGCGGAGGCGGCTCCAGCTGCTCAGGCTGCTCATGGACGACCCGAACGTCCTGCTGCTCGACGAGCCGACCAACGACCTCGACATCGAAACGCTCAACGAGCTGGAAGACCTGCTGGACGGCTGGCCGGGCACGCTGATCCTGGTCAGTCACGACCGCTACTTCCTGGAGCGGGTGACCGACCGCTCCGTCGCGCTGCTGGGCGACGGCAAGCTGGCGCTGCTGCCCGGCGGAGTGGACGAATACCTCGAACGACGCGCGGCCGGCACTGCACTGACCGCCCGCCTGGGCACCGCGACCGCGACGTCGCGCACGTCCGGCCCCGCCACCGTGACATCCGACCGTCCTGGCGGTGCCGGGTCCGGTTCCGCCGATGCCGGCGGAGGCCCGTCGATCGCGGATTCGTCGTCCCCCCAAGCGCCATCCGGGCTCTCGGCCAAGGAGGAACGAGAGCTCCGCAAGGAACTCAACCGCCTGGAACGCCAGCTGGACAAGCTGACCGCCCAGGAGGCCCGCCTTCACGGCGCCATGGCCGAAGCCGCCAGCGACTACGCCAAGCTGGGCACCCTGGACGCCGAACTCCGCGAGATCACCGCCCAGAAGGACACGATCGAAGCAGAGTGGCTCGACCTGGCCGACCGCCTCGGCGACTGACGCTCCAAGCCTGCCGTCGCGTTCGACGGCCGACTCCCCGCCGCCAAGCACACGGCGAACCGCGCGCCAAGCGTCCGCCGCTTAGCGGTAGGTCGCGCCGAGGGACGGCCGGTCAAGCGGCGAGCCGCGCCGAGGGTCCCCGGTCAAGCTGCTGGGTCCCTGCCCCGACAGCCGCCAATTCAGCGAAGATTCGCTCGTAACGGCGAGAACCCCGTGAGCCTTCACGACTGGCCATGACAGACGGAAACGAGCGTCGGCGCGTGCGGGCAACCCGGCGCCGCCGTAAAAGAAGGGTGGGCTCGGCGGCGTGTGCGGGCGCCTCCGTGAAGGAGGCTCGTCGTAAAGAGAAGGGTTGGGCCGGGCGTGCGGGCAACCCGGCGCTGCCGTAAAAGAAGGTTGGGCTGGGCGGCGTGTGCGGGCGCCTCCGTGAAGGAAGGTTGTCGTAAGGAGAAGGGTTGGGCGGGGAG
>NZ_VCKY01000476.1 GCF_005889735.1 Nonomuraea turkmeniaca | reverse complement strand
ATCCAGTCGTTGGCGTGATGCTCCCAGGTGGTGGCCCAGACGAGCTCCGCCCCGGTGGCCAGCGCCAGGTCGAGGAGGCGGCGGCCGTGCCTCGGGTTGAGGTGGACGGTGTAGAGCTCGCCGTCGATCGTGCAGCGGTAGCGGCGGAAGTCGGGGGTGGGCCGGCCCATGGGGTTGAGCACCCCGTCCACGTCGAGCAGCAGGAGAGGCTTCACTCAACCGCTCCGGCCGGACGTCGTCGCATCCCGCTCACGGTACTCCTGCGGGCTGACCCCCCGTACGCGCTTGAAGGCCGCGCTGAGCGCGAACGGGCTGCCGTACCCGACCTTCCTGGCGACGGACCCGATCGTGGCGTCGGGCTCGCGCAGCAGGTCGGCGGCCAGGGCGAGGCGCCAGTCGGTGAGGAAGGACATCGGCGGCTCGCCGACCAGCTCGGTGAAGCGCCGGGCCAGCGACGCCCGGGAGACGCCGACCTCGGCGGCCAGGGCGGCGACCGTCCACGGGTGGGCGGGGTTGTTGTGCAACATCCGCATGGCCTTGCCGACCACCGGGTCGCCCATGGCGCGGTACCAGGCGGGCGCCTCGTGGGTGGCGAACCACGACCGCAGCACCGCGATGAGCAGCAGGTCGAGCAGCCGGTCCAGGACCGCGTCCTGCCCGGGCTCGTCCTTGACGATCTCGGCGCCGAGCAGCGAGATGATCGGGCCGCCCGGCTGGACGATCATCGACGGCAGCGCCTCGAGCAGCCGCCTGCTGACCTCGCCTTCCATGGTGTACGCGCCGGTGAGCATGACGGTGTCGCCGTCGGGGTTGTTGCCCCAGGTCCGCACGCCCAGGTCCATGGCCTGGTAGAGCGACTGGCCGTCGAGCGTCCTGCAGTGTCCGCCGGGATGGATGATGATCTGCGGCTCGGCGCCGGGGTGATCGGCGATCGTGTACGGCTCCGGCCCCCGGTTGATCACGACCTGGCCCGGCCGCACGCGTACGGGCTCGCCCGCGTCGGGCACCACCCACGCCTCGCCACGCACCACGGCGGTGATCGCCAGCGGCGCCTCGTCCTGGATCCGCAGCGACCAGGGCGAATCGAGGATCACGCGAAGCAGGAAGGCGCCACGGGCACGTGGGCCGTCGAGCAACGCCGCGAGCTGGTCCATGGGCAGACGATCGCATATGGGATTGCGCTTCTCAACCATGGAGAGTCTGCCGCGTATGGCGGCTTACTAGAAGCATGACGACTTTGGTAACCAGCGGCACGGGCAAGACCGGCCGCCGCGTGGCCGACCGGCTCACCGCTCTCGGCCTGCCCGTACGGATCGGCTCCCGCTCCTCCGCACCGCCCTTCGACTGGGCCGACCGCTCGACGTGGCCGGCCGCGCTCGACGGCGTCTCGGCCGTCTACCTCGCCTACTACCCGGACCTGGCCTTCCCCGGCGCGTACGACACCGTCAAGGCGTTCACCGAGCTCGCCGTGCACAGCGGCGCCCGGCGGATTGTCCTGCTCTCGGGCCGGGGCGAGCCGGAGGCGCAGGCCAGCGAGCGCACCGTGCAGGAGTCCGGCGCGCAGTGGACGATCGTCCGCTGCAGCTGGTTCATGCAGAACTTCAGCGAGGATTTCCTCCTGGACGCGGTACGCGAGGGCGTCATCGCGCTGCCCGTCGCCGACGTGCCCGAGCCCTTCGTGGACGTCGACGACATCGCCGACGTGGCCGCCGCCGCGCTCAGCCAGGACGGCCACGCCGGCAAACTGTACGAGATGACGGGGCCGAGGCTGCTGACGTTCGCGCAGGTGGCCGAGGAGCTGTCCCGGGCCACCGGCAGGCAGATCTCGTTCGTCCGGGTGACGCCCCAGGCGTACGTGGACACGGTCGTCGCACACGGCCTGCCACGCCAGGAGGCGGAGGGCCTCTCCCAGATGTTCACCGGGATCCTCGACGGCCGCAACGCGAGCGTGGCCGACGGCGTACGGCAGGCGCTCGGCCGCCCGGCCCGCGACTTCGCCGACTTCGCCAAGGCCAACGCCAAGGTCTGGGCGGCCCAGGCCAGCAGGATCTCGGTGGCGGCGGGAATGGGCCCGCCGGCCGGTGAGACCTCCAGCTCGATCCCGGCGGACCGCAGACTGCGCGCGGCCTTGTCGAGCTCCTCCGACAACGCCGGGGCGCGGTAGCCGGTCACGGCGTGCCGCACCTCGTCGAGGGCCTGGCGGGCGGCGTGCTCCACGTCGGTCATCTCACGGGCGGCGCGATCCGGTTCGGTGCGGGCCAGCCGAGCGGCGAGCTGGCTCCTGATGGTGATCGATGTAAGTGTGTGTCCGAGAATGTCATGAAGATCCCGGGCGAAACGCAGTCGCTCGTTCTCGACGGCCATCTGGGCCACTTCGGCGCGGGCCGCCTCCAGCCGCGCGACCAGCACCCCCATCTGCTTCAAGCTCTGCACCACCACCGCCTGCACCACGATGACGAGCGGCACCCACCAGACCCCGTCGAACGGCGCACCCAGCAGCCACAGGACGATCACGTCAGTGATCGCCGTCACCGCCACCGCGCCGGCGAACACGGCCGGCCGCAGCGAGGCGCCGAGACCACTGACGACGAACACGAAGGCGACGTAGGCCCACGGCCGGCCGAGGACGGGGACCAACGCCAGTGTCGTGCCGAGCAGCCCGGCCAGAGCCCACGGCCGAGAGCTGCCGCCCCGGCCGCTGAACAGCCGCCACATGATCATCAGCCAGCAGCTCGCGAAC
>NZ_VCKY01000475.1 GCF_005889735.1 Nonomuraea turkmeniaca | reverse complement strand
GCCCCGCACCGACCCCACCCGCCGCGTTGGGCCTGGAGGCGGCGGCGGGATCGGGCGGCCCGTCGGGCAACCGGGCCGCGCTGATCTCGCCGAAGACGGCGAGCCCACGCTCGGCCTCGGCCAGCCTGCCCTCGGCGATCAGCGTCTCGATCCTGCGCGGCCACGCGTCGGGCACGAACGGGTCGAGGACGGACAGGCCGGAGGCGGACAGGCCGGAGGCGGACAGGCCGGAGGCGGACAGGCCAGCGGCGGACGGGTCGCCCGTCCCGGACGGCGTCTCCCCCGTTCCTGTCGCCGTGCCTCCTGTCGTCGTGCCTCCTGTCATCGTGTCTCCTGTCGTCGTGTCCTCGATGCCGAGCAGCGCCAGCGCGCGGCCCGCCTGGGTCTCCCCCAGGGCGTGGCGCATGCGGCGGGCGGTGGTCATGGCGGCGGTGGCGTGCGCGAGCGCCCGCTCGTGCTCGCCGCGAGCCACGAGCGGCGCCACGCACACCGCCTCCAGGCAGGGCAGCAGCCATCGTTGGCCGAGCGCCGACGCCTCGGCCAGCGCGCGCTCGGCCCGGGCGGCGGCGGCGTCCCACCGGGCGCACGCGTGCTCGGCCGCCGCCAGCAGCGCGGTGGCCAGCAGCCGGTGGTGCGGGAGCCCACTGGCCGCGAGCTGCTTGAGCACGGCGCACGCCTGCTCCGGCACGTCCCGTTCCAGGTGTACGACGGCCGCCGCGAGACTGCCGGGCGGCGCGTCGGCGCACGGTGCCCCGCCCAGCGCCAGCACGTCGTACGGCCTGGCGATCGCGCCCTGGATGGGCTGCTCGATCGCCAGGCGCGCCCAGCGCACCGCGCCCGCGCGGTCCCCCGTCACCAGGTGCAGCCAGGCCACCTGCTCCGCCACGTCGGCGGCCAGACCGGGCTCCCGGTGTCGCCACGCCTCGGTCAGCAACTCCGACGCCTCCTCGAAACGGCCGGAGACGAGCGCGAGCCGGCCCAGCACGTACCAGCGCGCCGGCGCCTTGTCGCCCCCGTCGTGATCGGCGCCGCGCCAAGATTCGGAGACGGTGCCGCGTGCGGCCGGCGCGCCGGCGAGCCGCGCCGCGTGGAGCACGTCGCCCCCGATGAGGACGTGCTCCAGCGCGGCCGTACGCAGCTCGTCGCGGCGGGCCGGGGCGCGCGCGGCGTCGATGAGGTCGGCGGCCAGCTCCAGATGGCCGGCGGCTTCCTGCCATTGCCCGTGTTGCGTGGCCTTGGCCGCGTAACCGGCCAGTTCTTCGGCGAGCATGTCGTCAGGTCCGCCCGCCGCGGCCGCCCGGTGGCGCAGCGCCGTACCGGTGTCACCGGCGAGCGCGGCCGCCGCCAGGTGGAGGCGGGCCCTGGTGCCCGGGCCCAGCCCGTCGTAGGCGGCGGCCCGGGCGAGCGGCTCGGGGAAGCCGATCAGACGGCCCGGCTGCTCCTCGAGCAGGCCGGCAGCGACGGCCTGCTCCAGGGCGTTCAGCGGGTCGGCGAGCCCGCCGGCGACGATCGCGGCCACGTGCAGCGGGCATCCTCCTCCGAGGACGGCACAGGCCTCGACGAGCTGCCTGGCCGCTCGGGTGCAGCCGTCCAGGCGGCGGGTGAAGGAGCGCCGATAGGTGCCGGGGGCCGGCAGCCGTACGGAGGCGTCCTCGAGAACGGGCCGGGGCACCGTCGCCAGCAGGGCGCGGGCGTGCAGCGGGCTGCCGAGCGTGTGCCGGCGCAGCCGCTCGGCCGCCTCCTCGCTGAGCCCGGGCAGCGGCCGGCTCCCCTGGCCCGGCGGCGACGTGAAGGACAGCTCGGCCAGGTGGGCGGCGGTCAGGCCGGCGAGCGGGATGTGCAGGGTGTCGTCGCCCGACAGCAGGCGCCGGAGCCCGTCGGGCAGCCACGGGTCGGCGAGGTCGCGGACGGCGACCAGCACGAGCACGCGCACCGCCCGCAGCCGCCGCAGCACGTACCCGAGGGCGTGCAGCGAGGGCCGGTCCGCCCATTGGGCGTCGTCGATCAGCACCACGACCGGCCCGTGCGCCTGCAAGGCCTCGATGACGTCGCAGATCACCTGCCCAGCCGCGCACGGGTCCTGCCCCGTCGCCTTCAGCCCCGCCGTCGCGAAACCCTCCAGATCTGCGGCAAGACCGTCCAGACCGGCCCGTCCCGAGCCCTCGGGGCCGGCGCTCCCGGGCGCGGCCCCCCGCACGGCCTCGTCCGCGAGTTGCCGCAGCACGCCGAGGGCGAGCCGCCGCTCGCTCTCCTCCCCGCTGGCGGCCAGCACCCGCACGCCCGCCTCCCCGCCGAGCGTGTGGTGGACGAGGGCGGTCTTGCCGATCCCCTCAGGCCCCTCGATCGCGACCCTTCTGGCGCAACCCACACCCGCCGCACGCAGCTCGGCGCGCAGCAGGGCGACCTCCGCCGTCCTGCCGACGAACATGCCGCACTCCCTCCGCCGCCTCCCCTTCATGGCAGAGCAGCGGGAACAACGCGTGATACACGCCGGTCTGTCCGGGTGCGGTCAGCCCGAAGCGGCCCTCACCCGCCCCCATGCCACGGAGGCGTCGTCGTGCCGCTTCCCCTGCACCGGCCCACGCGTCACCTCGAGCCTCCGCACGGCCCCGATCACCGCGCCCGGCCCTTCGCGAGACAGCGCGCCCACCACGTCGGACCAGCTCCACCCGTACCAGTCGACGAGCCGCGCGACCCCGTCGGTGCACACCCCGACTCCCCGCACCTCCCGTACGTCCACCGC
>NZ_VCKY01000474.1 GCF_005889735.1 Nonomuraea turkmeniaca | reverse complement strand
CGGCAGGGGTGGCGATGTGCGTGGGGGAGTCGTCGTTGGCGAGCGCCGCCCATGCGGTGGACGAGGCGGCGGCGATGACGGCGGTGCCCACTGCGATGGCGGTCCAGCGGCGCTTGCCTGTGGGGGACGGCTTGTGGGAGTGCTGACCCAATGTAAAACACGGTCCTAGGTAGGGGAAAGGGCAGGGAAAGGCCAGCCAGGAGGGGTGAGGGGGATACGGCGGCCGATCCGTCGGCGCGGCGGGGGTTCCGCGCAGTGAGCACGAACATATGCGACAAAGGGCAGGTAAAAACAACCTAATGCGACATACAGTGACATATCCCACTTAGCCCGCAAGATCGCCTGCCACTCCACCGAGCCATGAAGGGAACCGGGTCGTGCTGCTCGGGCCGCGCTGCTCGGGCGGTGTCGCTCGGGCCGCGTCGCTGGGCGGTGTCGCCCAGGCCGCGTCGCTGGGCGGCGCCGATGGGCGGCGCCGATGGGCGTGTCCCGGTGTCGTGTCCCCAGGGACCGTGTCGTCCCGCTGCGCCATCCGGCTTGTGCCGCGCCGCCGGGACGTAGCCTCCGGCAGCGTCACCGGGACTCGTCACCGGGACTCGTCACCGGGACTCGTCACCGGGACTCGTCACCGGGATCCGTCACCGGGATCCGTCACCGGGATCCGTCACCGGGATCCGTCACCGGGACTCGTCACCGGGATCCGTCACCGGGATCCGTCACCTGGACCCGTGTCGTCTGGCCGGGCAGCCGGCCGTGTTGTCCAGGTACGCCTTGCGTGGGGCGTGTCGTCCGGCGGCGTCCTCTGGGTGGCGGTCATATGGGTCGCGTTGCCCGGTCTTGTCGTCTCGCCGCGTCACGCGGTGCCAGTGTTCGGGGAACGCCCGTTGCCGGCCGGGGGCCGGTGTCCGGAAATGTCAGAACATGAGGGAGCGGACCGTGTCCACCGTGTCGGCGTCCTCCACCCGCTTGTCCAGGCGGTACCGCAGCACCCGGGCGAAGCGCAGGGCCATGCCGCCCGGGTAGCGGGGTGAGCGCTGGACCCCGTCGAAGGCGATCTCCACCACCAGCTCGGGCCGGAGGTTGACCGTCCAGGTGTCCGTCGGCCCCTCGGCCAGCTCCAGGAAGCGCTCGGTCTGCCAGGCCAGCAGCTCGTCCGTCAGACCCTTGAAGGTCTTGCCGAGCATCACGAAGCCGCCCTCCGGGTCCCTGGCGCCCAGGTGGAGGTTGGACAGCTTGCCCTCGCGCCGGCCGTGGCCCCACTCGGCGGCCAGGACCACCAGGTCTAGGGTGTGACGGGGCTTGACCTTGATCCAGCCGGCGCCCCGCCGGCCCGCCGCGTACGGAGACGACAGGGACTTGACCACCAGACCCTCATGACCGGCCTTCACCACATCGGTGAAGAACTTCTCCGCCTCCGCCACATCGCCCGTGACCAGCCGCGGCGTCAGCAGGCCCTGGGGGACCGTGCGAGCCAGCACTTCCTGACGTTGTGCGTAGGTCAGATCGAGCAGGTCGGCGCCGTCCACGCGCAGAGCGTCGAAGAAGAACACGCTCAGCGGCGTCTGCTCGCGCAGCTGGGCGACGTTGGTCTTGCTGGAGGCCCGGCTCGCCGTGACCTGGAACGGGTGCGGACGGCCGTCGGGGCGCAACGCGATCACCTCGCCGTCCAGCACCAGATCCTCCGACGGCATCTCCAGCACGGCCTCGACCAGCTCGGGAACTTGCGCCGTGATGTCGTCGAGCGTGCGGGTGAAGACCTTGACCTCGGAGCCGGAGCGGTGGGCCTGCACGCGTACGCCGTCGAGCTTCCACTCCAGCGCCGCCGGCGTGCCCGCCTTGTCCAGGGCCGCGGCGACATTGGGGGCACTCCCGGCCAGCATCGGGGCGACCGCCCGGCCCACCTCCAGCCGGAACGCGTGCAGCTCCGCCACCCCGCCGCTCAGCGCGGCCGCCCCGACGGCGGGCAGCCAGCCGCGCAGGGTCAGGGCGCGGCGTACGTCCGCCGACGGCGCGCCGGACGCCTTGGCCACCGCCTCGATCATGACGCCGTCGAGCGCGCCCTGCCGCAGCTCGCCATGGAGCAGCCGGCGCATGAACTGCTGCTCCTGACTGGTCAGCCCCGCGAACAACTCGGCCACCAAAGCCTTGCGCGCCGCCTGCGAGCCCGGGCCAGAGACGGACTTGATCCTCGTCAGCAGCTCGTCGACCGTGGTCAGGGTGGCGGTGGCGGCCAGTTTGGGCTGCGGCAGGTCCTCCAGCGTGCGCCAGCCGACACCCACCTGCCGCTGGGGCAGCTCGCCAGAAAGGTAGGAGATCGCGATCTCCGCCTCGTCCGGGCCCACCCGGCCCAGCAGCTCCGCCAGGTGGGCGATCTTGCCTAGCCTGGCGGACGTGCGCGTCACCGCCTCGGAAACACGGACCACGTCGATCAGAAGCACACGCCTATCGTGCCTCACGCCGCCGACATTCCCTACCCGGTATCGACGCTGTGTGTCGAGCGCTATGTGCTGGCCGGCCGCATACCGCCTCCCAGCCCCGCGGCCTTCCCCTCCACCCGGCCCCGGTGTGCGGCGCTGGGCCGGGCGTAGGCCGGTACCGCGCCGACCCGGCCACCGTGATCGGGGAGTTGAGCGCCTTAGTGGTTCTGCCTGTAAGTCCTTCGAGGGTCAGTGGCTGAGGTAGAGGTCGCAGGCGCAGTCGAGGGCTTCTTGGGGCGTGCCTGCGGACATGCCGGTGGGCAGGATCTGGTTCTCGTACTTGCCGC
>NZ_VCKY01000473.1 GCF_005889735.1 Nonomuraea turkmeniaca | reverse complement strand
GTCGGGATGTTGGTCGGTGGCTGTACTCGCCTCCGAGGGTGGATGCGGCCGGGGTGTTGGTTCCGTGGCCGCCGGCGTTCTCCAGGGATGCGTGCCGGACATGCCCAAGGCGGGTTGGAGAGGTCCTGGGGCCCAGACGGGTCGGCAGGCGGAGGCTGGAGCGGACCGCGGGCGTGGGTGGGGTCCGTTAGCCGATCGCCAAGGGCTGGTCGTCGGGGTCGTCGGCGAAGCCGGGGACCCAGCGGATCACCTCGTCGCGGAAGCGTGCCGTGGTGCCCAGCTGGCAGAGCACGCCCACGCCTGCCGCATGCACCCGGTGGATGAGCACGTACGACGCCGGCAGGTTGAGCTGGCGTACCACGTTGCCGGGGCGCAGGTCCGTGACGCTGGCCGCCTGGGCCTGGAGCCATTCCCGGCTGAACGAGAATTCCTCCACCGCCGTCGGCTCCACGTACGGCGCGAGGAAGCCGCGCAGCGCGTCCGGGTCGATCTCGATGCCGGGCCGGATGAAGCCCTCCTGGCGCAGCCCCGTCACGACGGATTCCATGTCGCCATGGTTGAAGATGCGCATTAACTGCCCGAAGACCCTGGGGTAGCCGTCAGGCAGGCGGTTGACCGCCCCGAAGTCCAGGACGCCGAGCTTGCCGTTGGCCAGCATGCGGAAGTTGCCCGGATGCGGGTCGGCGTGGAGCATCCCCGCCCGCGCCGGCGAGCAGAACAGGAAACGGACGAAGAGCAGGCCGGCGTGATCGCGTTCCGCTTTGGTGCCTTCGGCGATGATGCGTGACAGCGGGGTGCCGTCCATCCACTCGGTGACCAGGACCATTTCGTTGGCCGCGATCACGTCGGGGACGTGGAAGTCGGGATCGCCGTCGAACTCGAGGGCGAAGGCGTGCTGGGCCTCGGCCTCCCGGAGGTAGTCGAGCTCCTCAGCGATCCGCTCGCGCAGCTCCGACAGCACGGCCTTCATGTCGAGCCCGGGCAGGAGAACACCGAAGAGCTTGCCCAGACGGGCCAACTGGGCGAAGTCGCCGAGCAGCGCCTTGCCCGCCCCCGGGTACTGGATCTTGACCGCCACCTCCCGGCCGTCGTGCCACACGGCCTTGTGAACCTGGCCGATCGAGGCGGCGGCGGTCGGCTGGTCATCGAACGAACGGAAATTTTCCCGCCAGTCGTCGCCCAGCTGCTCCGTGAGCACCTTGTGGACGGTGGACACGGGGAGCGGGGGAGCAGCGTCCTGCAGCTTGGTCAGCGTGGCGCGGTAAGGGCCGACGATCTCCTGCGGAAGCGCCGCCTCGAAGATCGAAAGCGCCTGACCGAGCTTCATGGCGCCGCCCTTGAGCTCGCCGAGCACCTTGAAGACCTGCTCGGCGGTACGCTGCTGGACCTCCTGCGCCACGATCTCAGCGGACTTGCCACCAAGACGCTTGCCCAGGCCGAGGGCGGCGCGGCCCGCGAACCCGAGAGGAAGCGTGGCCAGCTTGGCGGAACGCGTGACAGCACGGCGCGGAAGATCGCTCACACTGATGCGCGGAACCTCGGCAGAGATGCCGCTTCCCCCCTTCGTGGTCGTCCCGGAAGACGTCAGTCGCACTTGGGCGACATGACCATTCTTAGCGAATAGGGATTGTTTCGCATACAACGACATTCCGGATGCATGCGCCAGGCCTGCGTTTCCCAGCGCCAATCAGGTGATACGTCCATTGTGCTGTTGGTCACAGCGGACTCCCTGCCGTCCAGGTGAGCGAGCGCATGCCCAGTCGCCTCCGCCGCGACCAGGGCCGCGAGAGTCGTGTCGCAGGCGATCTCGCCCGGCGGGTAGCCGCCCAATCTGGCCGTGACGATCGGCCAGTCCGGGTCGTGGTCGCGACGGGTCAGGTCCAGGCAGTGCAGGCATGCCGTCTCACCGGGCAGGACGAGCGGGCCGACCGTGCCGTGGCCTTCGAAGGCGGATGCCAGGAGGTGGGGGATGCCCAGGCAGGTCAGCTCGTTGACCAGCACGCCGTCCATCGGGCTGACGGGCGCGAGGATGACGAGGTCGGGACGGTCCGATCTGTCTCCAAGGTACGTCCCTCCGGCCAGCACCTCGACCGCGGGCCTGACCACCTCCTGTCCGTCGATCTGCCGGTCCTTACGCTTCCTGCGAATGGTCGGCTGTGCCGCCCCGCGTTCTCCTTGTCCGGCGCTTCCCCGCCTCTCGGTGTCCGGGCTGGGTGGCGCTGCGGTGTGTCCTTGGGCTGCGGCCCTGCGCTGGTGAGGCAGGCCGTCCGTACGGGTGACTGATCCGGGCGTGGCGGCGACCGGGATCGGGACGGTGTGGTCGGAAGCAGGGAGCGGGATGGCCGGGGAAGCGGCCGGTCTGGGCGTGCCGGCCTTCGACCGCCGGTCGTCCTGCGGTGGCGCGCCGCGTCGCCGGCCGGGCCGCACGCCTGACGCCGCCGGCGTCGCGGACGAAACCGAGCCGGGTCGCGGGGTGCGGGAGGGAGTGGACCCAGGGGGTGGGTCCGTGGACGAGAGCGGGTTGATGGGCGGCAGACCTGGGCCGAGTGCGGCGTCATCAGCGTCCACGGTTTCACCGGTCGCGTGTCCGCCCGACGTCAAGCGCCGGGCCGCCGCCTGTGCGCCCTCCTCGCGCCTCAGACCCAGCTCCGACCACGTCAACCCACCGGGTGTGAGGTCGCTCGCCCGAACGGTGCCCGGGTCGATCACCCGGATGTGCCCCACCCCGGCGGCCGCCAGCAGGACCACGATCTGGGCCTGTCTCTTATACGCATCT
>NZ_VCKY01000472.1 GCF_005889735.1 Nonomuraea turkmeniaca | reverse complement strand
GGCGTATGTGATTTATACGTCGGGGTCGACGGGGCGGCCGAAGGGTGTGGTGGTTTCGCATCGGAGCATTGTCAATCGTCTGGTGTGGATGCGTGATCATTACGGGTTTGGTCCGGGTGATCGGGTGATGCAGAAGACGCCGACGGTGTTTGACGTGTCGGTGTGGGAGTTGTTCGGGACGTTGGTGTCGGGTGCGACGTTGGTGTTGGCGCGGCCTGGTGGGCATCGGGATCCGGGGTATGTGGCGGAGCTGGTGCGGGCGCAGCGGGTCAGTGTGATGCATTTCGTGCCGTCGATGCTGGATGCGTTTGTGCTGGCTGTGGGTGGGGTGGAGCTGCCGAGTTTGCGGCTGGTGGTGTGTAGTGGTGAGGCGTTGCCGCTGGAGACGCAGTCGCGGTTTTTTGCGGCGTTTGCTGGGGTGGAGTTGCACAACTTGTATGGGCCGACGGAGGCGGCGGTGGATGTCACCGCGTGGCGGTGTGATGCGGGGCAGGGCCAGGGGCTGGTGCCGATTGGTGCGCCGGTGGCTAATACGCAGGTGTTTGTGGTGGATGGCCGGTTGGAGCCGGTGGCGGTGGGTGTGGTGGGTGAGTTGTATCTGGCGGGGGTGCAGCTGGCTCGCGGGTATGTGGGTCGTGCGGGGTTGACCGCTGAGCGGTTTGTGGCGTGTCCGTTCGCGGTGGGTGGGCGGATGTATCGGACCGGGGATCTGGTGAAGTGGACCCCGGATGGGCAGTTGGTGTTCCTGGGTCGTGTCGATGAGCAGGTGAAGATCCGCGGGTTCCGGATCGAGCCGGGTGAGATCGAGGCCGCGTTGCTGGCGCATCCGCGGGTGGTGCAGGCGGCGGTGGTCGCTCGTGAGGATGTGCCGGGGGACAAGCGGCTGGCCGCCTATGTGGTGCCGGCCGGGGAGGACATCGATCCGGGCGGGATGCGGGAGTTCGTGGCGGGGCTGTTGCCCGAGTACATGGTTCCGGCCGCGGTGGTGGTGCTGGATGAGTTGCCGTTGACGGTGAACGGCAAGCTGAATCGTCAAGCGCTGCCGGCTCCGGAGTATGCGAGCGGGTCGGGTCGTGGGCCGGCCACCGTGCAGGAGGAGATCCTGTGCGCCGTGTTCGCCGACGTCCTTGGTGTGCCATCGGTCGGGATGGACGACGACTTCTTCCGGCTGGGTGGGCATTCGCTGCTCGCGGTCCGGCTGGTGGAGCGGTTGCGAGCGCGGGGGGTGTCGGTGCCGGTGCGGGCCCTCTTCGAGGCGCCGACTCCGGCCCGACTGGCGCGGGCGGCCGAGACCGTGTCCGAGATCGCGCCGCCCAACCTGATCCCAGCGGATGCCGAGCGGATCACGCCGGAGATGCTGCCGTTGGTGGATCTTTCCCAGGCCGAGATAGACCTGGCCGTCGCCTCGGTTCAAGGCGGCGCGGTGAACGTGGCGGACATCTATCCGTTGACGCCGCTGCAGGAGGGCATGCTCTTCCACCACCTGCTGGCCGGTGACGGTACGGACGTGTACGTCACCATACGGGTGCTCGAGTTCGACTCGCGGGACATCTTGGACTCGTTCGTCCAGGTGGCGCAGCAGATGATCGACCGGCATGACATCTACCGCACGGCGGTGGTGTGGGATGGGCTGCGCGAGCCGGTTCAGGTCGTGCTGCGCCAGGCGGTCCTCCCGATGGTGGAGCATGTGCTGGACTCGCCTGGCGTCGATCCCGCGGATGCGCTGCTCGCCGTGGCGGGCACGACGATGGACCTTGGCCGGGCGCCGTTGATGGACATGCACGTCGCAGAGGTGGCCGGCGGTCGGTGGCTGGGGCTGATCCGGCTGCATCACATGGCGCAGGACCGTACGACCCTGGATCTGCTGACGCAGGAGAGGCGTGCAGTGCAGTCCGGTAAGGAGCAGCCGGCGAAGGTGCTGCCCTTCCGCAATTACGTCGCGCAGACCCGCGAGGTCTCACGGGCCGAGCACGAGCGGTTCTTCGCCGAACTGCTCGGCGATGTGACCGAGCCGACCGCGCCGTACGGGCTGCTGGACGTACGCGGCGACGGCAGCGATGTGGTCGCTGAGGTGATCCCGATCCCCGATGAGACCATTGTCGCGCTTCGGCAGGTGGCGCAGCGGATGGGCGTCAGCCCGGCAACGGTGACCCATGTGGCGTGGGCCCGGGTGGTTTCGGCTCTGTCGGGCCGCGACGACGTGGTGTTCGGAACCGTGTTGTTCGGCCGGATGAACGCCGGCGAAGGCGCCGACCAGGTACTCGGGCCGTTCATCAACACGTTGCCGGTGCGGCTGCGTACCGGCCACGTAGGACTGCGCGAGGCCGTCGAGGAGATGCGGGCACAGCTGGCGGCACTGCTGGAGCACGAGCACGCTCCGTTGGCGATCGCGCAGCAGGCCAGTGGGGTGCCCGCCAACACGCCCGTATTCACCTCGCTGTTCAACTACCGCCACCCGCGGGCAGGGGCGACGGCCGCCCCGGAAAGGCAGGAGGCCGATGGCGTCCGCACCGTTCGCGTCCGGGAGCGCACCAACTATCCGTTGAGCGTGGCCGTGAACGACCCGGGCCACGAAATGAGCCTCACCGTCGAGGCGGTAACGCCCATCGACACGGGCGCGGTCGGCCGGCTGATGTGCACAGCCCTGAAGAACATGGTCACCGCGCTCACGTCCACGCTCGATGGCGGTCCCGATGTGGCTTTGCATGCGGTGGGTGTTTTGGAGTTGTGGGAGCGGGAGTTGTTGGTTGGTGGGTGGAATGACACGGGGGTTGGGGT
>NZ_VCKY01000471.1 GCF_005889735.1 Nonomuraea turkmeniaca | reverse complement strand
GCCCGGAGGCGCCGCCGGACGTCCCCACGGTGATCCCCCCGGCGAAGCCGCCGCCTCCGACGGCCACCACCACGGTGTCCACGCCCCCGGTCTGCTCCATGATCTCCAGCCCGGTGGTCCCCTGCCCCGCCACCACCTCCGCCTGGTCATACGCGTGCACGCTCAACGCACCCGTCTCGGCGGCCCTCTTCCCCGCAGCCTCCGCGGCCTCCGAGTAGATGGCCCCGGTCTGGGTGATATGCGCGCCCAGCGACTCCAGCCCGGCCACCTTCACGGGGCTGGTCACCTCAGGTACGAAGATCTCGGCCCGCACCCCCAGCGCCTTCGCCGCGTACGCCACAGCGAGCCCGTGGTTCCCCCCGCTGGCCGCGATCACCCCGCTGTCCGGCAGCGGGGAACCCGCCGACAACAGCCGGTTGAACGCGCCACGCACCTTGAACGACCCGGAATGTTGCAACAACTCCAGCTTGAGGAACAGCCCGGGCGAGACCTCGAGCACCGGCGTACGCAGCACGAGCCCGGAGATCCGCCTCGCGGCGGCCAGCACATCCTCATAGGCGACGGCAGTCATGGCACCCCCAAAGAAGAGACGAAGACACGTTACGACAGCGCCTGGGAGACGTCGGCCCAGAGGTCCTCGCGGTGTTCGATGCCCACCGCGATCCGTACCGTGCCCTCGCCGATCCCGCTCCTGGCCAGCTCGTCAGCGCTGAGCGCCCGGTGCGACGTCGTGGCCGGGTGCAGGATGAGCGTCTCGACCCCGCCGAGCGAGGGGGCGAGGAGCGCGAGGCGTACCGAGCTCATGAACCTCTCCCCCGCGGCGCGCCCGCCGGCCAGGTCGAACGAGAACACCCCGCCGAAGCCGGGCAGCAGCTTGCCGGCCAGCTCGTACGACGGATGCGACGCGAGCCCCGGCCAGTGCACGGCCTCGACGGCGGGGTGCTCGGCCAGCCGGGTGGCCAGGAACTCGGCGTTGGAGCAGTGGCGTTCCATGCGCAACGCCAGCGTCTGCAGCCCGCGCAGCGTCAGCCAGGCCGCGAACGGGTCGGCCGAGGCCCCCAGCTCGATCGCGAAGTGCCAGATCCGCTCGTAGAGCGCGGTGTCGGCGAAGACGGCGAGCCCGCCGACCACGTCGGTGTGCCCGGACAAGTACTTGGTGGTGGAGTGAAGGACGATGTCCGCCCCGTGCTCGAAGGGCCGGCACAACATGGCGGTGGCGAAGGTGTTGTCGACCACGGACGGGATCCCCAGCTCGCGCGCCACCCCGCACATCCCGGGCAGATCGGCCACCAGCGTCATCGGGTTGCTGATGGTCTCCAGGTAGACGAGCCTGGTCTCGGGCCGCACGGCGGCGCGCAGCGCGTCGGGATCGTTCTCGGGCACGTACGTGACCGTGATCCCGAACCTGCCCACCAGCTCGTTGATCATCGCGGCCGTCCCTCCGTACAGCGACCGCTGGGCGATCAGGTGGTCGCCGGGCTTGAGCAGGCCGAGCAGGACCGTGTTGATCGCACCCATGCCGGAGCCCGCGGCGATGGCGGCCGCTCCGCCCTCCAGCCCGGCGACGGCCAGCTCCAGCGAGCGGACGGTGGGGTTGGTGTAGCGCCCGTACACGAACGCCCCGTCGGGCCGCCCCATCGCGTCGGCCATCACGGCGGGGTCGTCGAAGACGAACCCGGAGGTCTGGTAGATCGGCATGGTGATGGGGCGGCTGCCCTCGATGGTCGGCTGAGGGACGTGGACGGCCCTGGTCTCGGGGCGGAATTCGGTCATGTGGCCATGATCTCCCGTACGGGGAGCCGACGTGCAGAGCCAATCGGGCAGAATTGGTCCATGAATGGGGCCAATCTCGATGATCTCGTCGATCTGCTCGGCCGGTGGGCGTCGGGGCGGGGGCCTCTGTACCTGCTGCTGACGGCCCGGCTGCGGGCGTTGATCGACGACGGCGTGCTCCCGCCGGGCGACCCGCTGCCGCCCGACCGGGTGCTGGCCAGGCGGCTCGCGGTGGGCCGGGGCACCGTGGTGGCGGCGTACGACCTGCTGCAGCAGGAGGGCCGCGTGGTGCGCCGCCAGGGCAGCGGCACCCGGGTCGCCCCGCTCGACCTGCCCGCGACCAGGACGGCCGACGGCGTCGTCGCCAATCCGCTGCTCCAGCACATCCTGCACCCGCCGGACGGGGTGATCCTGCTGACGTGCGCCGCCCCGCATGATCCGCCGGCGGCGTTGTTCGAGGCCTACGAGGAGGCGGGGGCGCGGCTGGCCGGCGTGCGCGACCTGGGCTACCAGCCGGCGGGCAACGCGCACCTGCGGGCCGCGCTCGCGGACTACTACCGCGCCCGCGGCGTGCCGACGACGCCGGACGAGATCATCGTGACGACGGGCGCTCAGCAGGCGCTCACGCTGCTCACCGCGCTGCTGGCGGCGCCGGGTGACACCGTGCTGGCCGAGTCGCCGACGTATCCGGGCTCGCTGGAGGTGTTCAGGCACGCCGCCGCCCTGGTCAAGCCCGTGACGCCGGAGCGCCTGCGGGACGCCCTGCGCGAACACCCCGCGCTGGCCTACTTCGTCCCCACCGCGCGCAACCCCGACGGCGCCGTCATGGCCAGCCACGACCGCAGGCGCCTGGCCGCGCTGGCCGGCGAGCACGACGTGCCGCTGATCGACGACGAGGTCTGCGCCGAGTTGTGCTTCTCCGGGGAGACGCCGCCGCCGCTGGCCGCCTTCGGGCCCAAGAACGGACAGGCCGAGCACGTCATCACGGTCGGCTCGCTGAGCAAGCTCGTCTGGGGC
>NZ_VCKY01000470.1 GCF_005889735.1 Nonomuraea turkmeniaca | reverse complement strand
GACGTCCCCCAGCCCGACCCCCACGACGACCCAGTCAGGGAGCTGACATGCCAGCCAGCCGAGCCCGTGGCCTGCTCTCCGCCCTCGCCGGCGCCGCGATCGGCGCCGTGGCCGCCCGCGCCGCCTACGCGGCCTTCACCCGCAACCGGCCGGCCGACCTGACCGGCCGCTGGACGCGCAAGAACCATCGCGGTGAGCCCATCACCCTGCTCGAAGGCCCCGCGTTCGTGGCCGGCGCCGGCGCGGCCACCGCGCTCACGCCCGGCCTTCCCGGCCGGCTCCGCCTGGCCGCCCTCGTCGCGGGCGTCGGCAGCGGCACGCTCGGCGCGTACGACGACCTGTACGGCACGACGGCGTCCAAGGGCTTCAAGGGGCACCTGACCGCGCTCGCCCGCGGCGAGGTCACCAGCGGCGCCGTCAAGATCCTCGGCATCGGCGCCACCGGGCTCGGCGCGGCCGCCCTCGTGTCCGAGGGACCCGTGGACACACTGGTCAACGGCGCCGCCATCGCCGGCGCCGCGAACCTCGCCAACCTCTTCGACCTGCGCCCCGGCCGCGCCATCAAGGTCGGGCTGCTGACCGGCGGCCCGCTGCTGGCCGCCGCGCTCTTCCGCAACGCGCCCGCCGCCGCTTTGGCGGCCGTGCCGCTCGGGGCCGCCGCGGCGCTGCTGCCGGAGGACCTGGGCGAACGCGCCATGCTCGGCGACGCGGGTGCCAACGCCCTGGGCGCGCTGCTCGGGCTGGCCGCGGTCACCAAGCTCGGCAAGCCAGGCCGGTACGCGCTGCTGGGGACCGTCGTGGCCCTGACCGCCGCCGCGGAGAAGGTCAGCTTCACCAAGGTCATCGCCGGAAACCCCGTGCTCAACCGGATCGACATGCTCGGCCGGCGGCCCGTCGGCCCCGTGTGACGCGATTGTCGGTTCGACCTGCCAGGATGATGTCCGCGTGATCGGGTGCTCGACGCGGATCGAGGAGGCCGGGTGGGTGTCGTGACGGCGCGAGGCATCGCCGGTGGGGCCGTGCTCATCGGGGCGATCACCGTGCTGGCCCGCATCACCGGCTTCGCCAAGCAGTATGCCTTCGCGCAGACGGTCGGGACCAACTGCCTGGCCACGGCTTACATGACGGCCAACCAGATCCCCAACATCGTGTTCGAGGTGGTCGTCGGCGGGGCGCTGGCGGGGATGGTGGTTCCGGTGCTGGCCGGGCGGGCGCGGGCTGATGAGGCGGGGGCTGGTCCCGTGCCGGTCGGCCGGACCGGTGGCGCGGACACGTCCACGGACGATCAGGCCGTCGCCCGGGTGAGCTGGATCAGCTCGGCGCTGCTCACGTGGGTGATCGTGGTACTCGTCCCGCTGGGTGTGCTCACCGCGCTGTTCGCCGGGCCGATCGTCAGCTTGTTCTTCGGCTCGGCCCTGGACGGGTGCGCCGACGTCGGCGCGGTGACCGAGGTCGCCGCCCGCATGCTGGTCGTCTTCGCCCCCCAGATCCCCCTGTACGGGGTCGCCGTGGTGCTCTACGGCGTGCTTCAGTCGCACAAGCGGTTCGCCGGGCCCGCGGTCGCGCCCCTGGTGTCCAGCATCGTGGTCATCGTGGCGTATCTGCTGTTCGTGCCGCTCAGCGGCGGAGTCAGCGATCCCGCGGCGGTGCCGGGGCCGGCCGAGCTGGCGCTGTCCGTGGGCACCAGCCTGGGGGTGCTGTCCCTGGTGCTGACCGTGCTCGGGCCCACGGCTCGGCTGGGGTTGCGGTGGCGGCCGGTCCTGCGGTTTCCCGACGGCGTCGCCGTACAGGTGCGCAGGCTGGCCCTGGCGGGCGTCGCCGCGCTGCTCGCCCAGCAGGCGGCCATGATCGTGGTCCTGGTGCTGTCCAACAACGCCATCGGCAACGGAGCCATCGTCGTATACAACTACGCGTGGGCGATCTATCTGGTGCCGTACGCGGTGCTGGCCGTCCCCATCGCCACCAGCGCGTTTCCACGGCTGTCCGCGCAGGCCGGGGAGCCGGCGGGGTTCTCGGCGCTCGCGGCGCGCACCACGCGGGCCGTGGTGCTGGTATCCGGGCTGGCCGCCGGTGTGCTCGCCGCCGCCTCGGGGCCGGGGGCGGTGGTGTTCCTGGGGGTCAAGAGCGACGTGCCCGCGCCCGAGCTGGCGCGTGCCATCGCGCTGTTCGCGCCCGGGCTCATCGGTTATGGGCTCGTCGCGCACTTGAGCAGGGTGCTGTACGCGGCCGGGCGCGGCCGGGCGGCCGCCACCGGGACCGTGGCGGGCTGGGTGGTCGTGATGGTCGCGCAGGCCGTCTTTGTGGTGCTGCTGCCCGAGGGGTGGAAGATCGGCGGGATGGCGCTGGGGATGAGCGTGGGCATGAGCGCCAGCGGGGCGCTGCTGCTCGGCTCCGTGGCGAGAGCCCGGGGGCGGGCGGCCGTGGCCGGGCTGCCGAGGGCGTTGTGCGCGGCGGTCGGCGGCGGGCTGCTGGGGTACGCGGCGGGGGCCGCCGTGGTGGGCCGGCTCGGAGCGCAGGGCCTGTGGCCGAACGTTGGGGCTGCCACGCTGGCCGCGGTCGTGGCGCTCGCCGTGGGGAGCGTGGTCGTGGCCGTGGCGGATCGGGCGGACGCGGGCGCGGTGGCCGGGTCGCTCAGGCGGGGCGGGACGGGATGAGTTCGCGCGTTGAGGTGGCACGGTTGAGAGGCGGGCCGATTGAGGCGGGTCGGTTGAGAGGTGGGCTGGTTGATGCGGGTCGGTTGAGGCGGTCGGTTGGAGGCGCGCCGGTTGAGGCGGGTCGGTTGAGGGAGGAGGGGGT
>NZ_VCKY01000046.1 GCF_005889735.1 Nonomuraea turkmeniaca | reverse complement strand
GGGGTGGCTACGGCGGGGGCGGCTACAGCCAGCAGCCGCCGAGCAGTGGCGGGTACGGTCAGCAGCCTCCGACCGGTGGGGGATATGGTCAGCAGCCGCCCAGCTATCCGCAGGAGCAGCTCGGCTACGGCCAGCTGCCGCCCAGCGGCGGGTTCGGCCAGCCGTCCGGGGGATACGGCCCGTACGGCCCGCCTCCGCAGCCGAGGCCGACGAACGGCATGGCGGTGGCCTCGCTCGTCCTGGGCATCATCGGCCTGATCTTCTGTGGCTTGACCAGCCTCCCCGGCGTGATCCTCGGCCACATCGCGCTCAACAAGATCAAGCGCACCGGCGAGGAGGGTCAGGGCATGGCGATGGCGGGCCTCGTCACGTCGTACATCACGGTCGTGTTGTGGCTCCTGTGCTGGCTCATTTTCGGCGGCCTGCTCCTGTCCCTGATCGGGCTGAGCGCCGCCGCCACGTCCTCCGTGGATTACTGACGAGTAGCTGTTCCGTGCGTAGCCGGGCCGTGACGGTCCGCTTGCGGTCCGATTACGAATTGTCCGCAAATTGGACGTTGCTCCACGTAGTAGATGGTTTCTCGCTAGGCTGCCGCGCACTCGCCACAAAGATAACGAATTGAGGAGTCATAGGATGACCTACGGAAACCAGGGCGAAGGTGGCTACGGCTCGCAGCCGCCCGGCGGCGGCTACGGCCAGCAGCCCCCCAGCGGTGGTGGCGGCTACGGCCAGCAGCCGCCCAGCGGCGGCGGCGGGTACGGGGGCGGCTACGGCCAGCAGCCGCCCAGCGGCGGTGGTGGCTACGGGGGCGGGTATGGCCAGCAGCCGCCCAGCGGTGGCGGCTACGGCGGGCAGCAGCCTCCGGGCGGTGGCGGCTACGGCGGGCAGCAGCCGCCGGACAACCAGCTGGTCCCTGCCATCCTCACCACGCTGTTCTGCTGTCTGCCGTTCGGCATCGTGGCGATCGTCAAGTCGTCGCAGGTCAACTCGAAGTGGCAGGTCGGCGACTACCAGGGTGCGATGCAGGCGGCCGAAGAGGCCAAGACGTGGTGGAAGCGCAGCCTCATCTTCGGCGCCATCGCCATCGTGCTGGGCATCATCTTCTACGTGGTCGTGTTCCTCATCGCCGCCTCGAGCCTCCCCTCCGGCTCGTACTAGGCCGGCGCAGAAGGCGGGATACTGAAGGCATGGGCATCGCAACAACCGAGCGGCGTGGCACCGGAAGGCTGAAAGGCCTGCTCGCGCCGCTCGGTGTTGCGGCCGGGGCGGGCGCCGTGTTCGCGTTCGTGGGCGCGGTCGACCCCAACGAGCCCGGCCACTACCCGACCTGCCCGTTCCTGTGGCTCACCGGTCTCTACTGCCCCGGCTGCGGCACACTGCGCTCGATTCACGCCCTGGCGCATCTCGACCCTGTGGCGGCGCTCGGGCTCAACCCGCTCGCGGTGGCGATGATCCCGTTCCTGCTGTTCTGGTGGGGCAGGTGGGTGGTGCGCGCCTGGCAGGGCAGGCCCAGGCGCGCGACGCTCGCGCACCCGGCGTGGCTCTGGGCGTTCCTCGGGGTCGTCATGGTGTACTGGGTTGTCCGTAACCTGCCGTTCGGGGCGTTCCTCGCTCCCTAGTCGGGGGCCTGTGGTGAGGCGACCTCGCGAGGGCCGATACCATCGCAGGACAGGCAGAGAGCGGACGCGACGCGAACTCTCAGCCACCCCCACAGTCGACCGGAGGGACCCCAGCGCGTGAGTGAGCGGACGGAAGGGCCGAGTGTCCTCGACGACATCCTTGACGGGGTGCGCGCCGACCTCGCAGCACGTCAGCAGGCAGTGTCCATGGACGAGCTCAAGCAGCGGACCGAGCGGGCGCAGCCGCCCAGGGACGCGATGGCCGCGCTCGGGGGTGACAGGATCTCGGTGATCGCGGAGGTCAAGCGTTCGAGCCCGTCCAAGGGCGCGCTGGCCGCGATCGCCGACCCCGCCGCGCTGGCGGCCGACTACGAAGCAGGCGGCGCCCACGTCATCAGCGTGCTGACCGAGCGGCGCAAGTTCGGCGGCAGTCTCGACGACCTGGCCGCGGTCCGCGCCAGGGTCGACATCCCGATCCTGCGCAAGGACTTCATCCTGACCTCCTACCAGCTGTGGGAGGCCAGGGCGCACGGCGCCGACCTGGCGCTGCTCATGGTCGTCTGCCTGGAGCAGGAGGCCCTGGTGTCGCTGATCGAGCGGGCCGAGTCGATCGGGCTCACCCCGCTGGTCGAGGTGCACACCGAGGAGGAGCTCGACCGGGCGGTCGCCGCCGGGGCCCGGGTCATCGGGGTCAACGCCCGCAACCTGAAGACACTCGAGGTCGACCGCGACGTCTTCGCGAAGCTGGCGCCGAAGATCCCCGATAATGTGATCAAGATTGCCGAGTCGGGCGTCCGCGGTCCGCACGACCTGCTCGCCTACGCCAGGGGCGGCGCCGACGCCGTCCTGGTCGGCGAGAGCCTGGTCACCGGCAAGGACCCGCGCAAGGCAGTGGAGGCGCTGGTGACCGCCGGCGCCCATCCGTCGACGCGCCCCGACCACTCAGCAGAGGGATAGCAGTGGCAAACGAAGGCACCATCCTGACCGCCGCGGACCTGGCGGGCAATGGAGCGCACGGGGACGACCCCGACGTGCACGGCAAGTTCGGCATCTTCGGAGGCCGCTTCGTGCCCGAGGCGCTCATCCCGGCGCTGGACGAGGTGGCCGCGGTCTACGAGAAGGCCAAGAACGACGCGGAGTTCCTGCGCGAGTTCGACCATCTGCTGCGGACGTACGCGGGCCGGCCGACCACGCTGACCGACGTGCCGCGCTTCAGCGAGCAGGCCGGCGGCGCCAGGATCGTGCTCAAGCGCGAGGACCTCACCCACACCGGCGCCCACAAGATCAACAATGTGCTCGGTCAGGCGCTGCTGACCAAGCGGCTGGGCAAGAAGCGGGTGATCGCCGAGACCGGCGCCGGCCAGCACGGCGTGGCCACCGCGACCGCCGCGGCCCTGCTCGGCCTGGAGTGCGTCATCTACATGGGCGCCGTCGACTGCGAGCGCCAGGCGCTCAACGTGGCCAGGATGAAGCTGCTCGGCGCCACCGTGGTGCCGGTGACCAACGGGTCCCAGACCCTGAAGGACGCCATCAACGAGGCGTTCCGCGACTGGGTGACCAACGTCGACACCACCCACTACCTGTTCGGCACGGTGGCGGGGCCGCACCCGTTCCCCGAGATCGTGCGCGACTTCGCCCGCATCATCGGCGTCGAGGCCCGCCGGCAGATGCTGGAGCTGACCGGCAAGCTGCCGGACGCGGTGTGCGCGGCGGTCGGCGGCGGGAGCAACGCGATCGGGATCTTCCACGCGTTCATCGGCGACGAGGGCGTTCAGCTGCACGGCTACGAGGCGGCCGGGCACGGGCTGGAGAGCGGCGAGCACGCGCTCACGCTCACCGCCGGGTCGGTCGGCGTGCTGCACGGCTCGCGCACGTACGTGCTGCAGGACGACGAGGGCCAGACCATCGAGTCCCACTCCATCTCGGCCGGACTGGACTACCCGGGTGTCGGGCCTGAGCACGCCTGGCTGAAGGACTCCGGGCGCGCCACCTACCACGGCGTCACCGACGACGAGGCGATGGCCGCGTTCTCGCTGCTGGCCAGGGCCGAGGGCATCATCCCGGCCATCGAGTCCTCCCACGCGCTGGCGGGTGCGCAGCGGCTCGGTCGCGAGCTCGGCCCTGAGGCGACCATCCTGGTCAACCTTTCCGGGCGGGGCGACAAGGACATGGGCACGGCTATGAAGTACTTCAACCTGTAGCCGGCCAGAGCTTGGAAGCCCGGCTCGCTGGCCTGCGCCGCGGGCGGGGCGGCTCAGGCGGTGCGGTGCCGACGGCGGTCACGGATCGCCGTTTCCCGGCAGGCCGGATGGGCGGTCTCCGGGCCGGATCGCGCTCCCGGTGTCCCGGCGGCGCGGGGATTTCGGGTGGACGCGACGGCAAGGCATCATGGTGAGACTCGACCTTCGAAACGGATAGACATGACGACTCTTCAGACGGTGTTCGCCAAGGCGAAGGCGGACAACCGGGCCGCGCTCGTCGGCTACCTGCCGGCGGGCTTCCCCTCCAAGGGGGGCGACGTCGCCGCCGCCGCGGCCCTGGTGGAGGCCGGTTGCGACGTCATCGAGATCGGCCTGCCCTACTCCGACCCGCTCATGGACGGGCCGACGATCCAGGACGCGGTGCACAGGTCGCTGATCAACGGCACCCGCATCGCCGACGTCATGCGCACGGTCGAGGGTGTGGCCGCCACCGGCGCCGCCACGCTCGTCATGACGTACTGGAACCCGGTCGACAAGTACGGCGCCGAGCGGTTCGCCCGGGACCTGGCCAACGCCGGCGGCGTGGGCACGATCACGCCCGATCTGACGCCCGAGGAGTCCGAGCCGTGGCGTGCGGCGTCGGCGAGCGCCGGCATCGACACGGTGTTCCTGGTGGCGCCCAGCTCGACGGACGAGCGCATCAAGGCCGTCGTCGACTGCTGCACCGGCTTCGTGTACGCGGCGTCGCTGATGGGCGTCACGGGCGCCAGGGAGACCGTCAACGTCGCCGCCGAGGGCCTGGTCAAGCGGACGCGGGCGCACACGGACCTGCCGGTGTGCGTGGGCCTCGGGGTGGGCACCGGCGCGCAGGCGGCCGAGGTGGCGGCCTACGCCGACGGGGTCATCGTGGGGTCGGCGTTCATCCGGCGCATCCTGGACGCGCCCGACGAGGCGGCCGGGCAGGAGTCGATCTCCGTGCTGGCCAGGGGCATGGCGCAGGGCGTGCGCCGCTGACGTTGCGCGGCTGCCCGTGGCGCCGTGCTTTACCGTTTCTGTCAGATGATGCAAAGATCTGGCGCGTAGGTCCTTGGCGGGTGGTGCCGTGCCGGGTGATGATCGGGGCTCCCGAGCGGTGTGACGCATGACCCGGAAGGACACCTATGCGTCAAGGTCCCGTTGTCTCAGCAGCCCTCGTCCTCGCACTCGCGGTCACGGCCATGACCGCCCCGGCCTTCGCTGATCCCGCCCCAGTTCCGCCTGCCGCGGCGCTCTCGGACGCCGAGAGCACCGATGGCACCGTGAGCACCGCATCCGCCGAGACGCACGTCGGCCGGCTCGCCGGATCTCAGCCGCGTGACGGCGCGAGTGCCGGAGAGCAGCCGCCCACGCCGGCTCCGTCGCCCACGTACGAGCTGCCTTCTCCCGACTCCTCGCCGACCGGTCGGCCGCCCAGCCCGACGGCGCAGAATCTGCCGCCCACGCCGGCCCAGGTGGCCGAGCCGATCGCGATCTCGTCGGCGGACTTACGCGTGGAGCTGGACCCGGGCTTCCCTCGCGTCCTGCGGTACACGGACGTGGCGAGCGGGGCGGCGCTCGGCGGCAGCGCCGGCGTGCCCGCCGTCGTGCTGAACGGGCAACCACGGACCGTCGCCGTGGCGCTGACCGGGAACGACGGCGCCACCGCCCGCTACCGGATGACCTTCCCCGACCTGCCGGACGTCGCGCTGGCGGCGAGCATCGGGGTCAAGGGCCGGGTGACGACGTTCAGGATCGACGCGGTGTCCGACACCGAGGCGTTCCGCGTCGGCACGATCGACCTGCCAGGCCACGACCTGGTGTCCGTCTCGAGCGAGCAGCCGGGCGCCGCCACCGCCTTCACCAGGCTCGACCCGAACTCGACCCGCACCGCGGACGTGTTCGCTCAGGTCACCAGGGACACCGCGGCCGACGCGGCTCCGGTCGGGGCGACGTACGCGATCGTGAACACCGACCGGCTGGCCGCGGCGATCGAGTCGAACTCCACCTACGACCGCCCCGCGGGCGTCACCGACCGGGACGCGGCCAGGTTCTGGCGTCAGGCCAGGAAGGACGCCGGCGGCACGGTCACCGTGGGCGTGTGGAGCGGGCAGTGGACGTACCGGGCGGCGGGCTCGCCCTTCACCGAGGAGCCGCCCTGGGCCAAGGTCGTGGTCACCCCCGACGCCAACGGCGACGGGACGCTGGACTGGCAGGACGGCGCGGTCGCGTTCCGCGGCATCGGCGTCAAGGCGCTCGGCGCGGAGCGGACCAGGGACCGGGTGGTGATCCACATCCCGTTCAACTTCTCCAGCCAGGCCACGCACCCGTTCCTGCGCACGCTCGACGACGTCAAGCGGATCTCGCTGGCCACCGACGGTCTGGGGCAGCTCGCGCTGCTCAAGGGGTACCAGTCCGAGGGCCACGACGCGGCACACCCCGACTACGGCGGCAACTACAACCGCCGCGCCGGCGGGCTGAAGGACCTGAACACGCTGCTCAAGGCCGGCAAAGGCTGGAACGCCACATTCGGCGTGCACGTCAACGCCACCGAGTCCTACCCCGAGGCCGAGAACTTCAGCGAGCAGCTGGTCAACAAGGACGCCAAGGGCTGGAACTGGCTCGACCAGGCGTACCTGATCGACCAGCGCGGCGACCTGACCAGGGGGACGCTCGCCAGGAGGTTCGGGCAGCTGCGTGAGGAGACCGACAGGAACCTCGCGGTGTTGTACGTGGACGTGTTCCGGCCGTTCGGCTGGGTCGCCGACCGCACCCTGGCCGAGCTGCGGGCGCAGGGCTGGCAGGTCACCACGGAGTGGTCGGACAAGCTGGAACGGTCGTCGCTCTGGGCACACTGGGCCAACGACCTCAACTACGGCGGAGTCACCAACAAGGGACTGAACTCGCAGATCATCCGGTTCATCCGCAACGACGAGAAGGACGTCTGGAACTCCCACCCCATCCTCGGCAACGCCCGCATCGTCGAGTTCGAGGGCTGGACGGCGGAGAACGACTTCACCGCCTTTTACCGCAACATCTGGGAGTACAACCTGCCGGCCAAGTTCCTGCAGCACCACAAGATCATGGACTGGAACGCCGACGAGATCGTCTTCGCCGGCGGCGTGCGCGGGACGTACCGCGACGGCAGGCGGGAGTGGTTCGCGGGCGGGCGCAAGGTGCTCGACGGCGGCACGTACCTGCTGCCGTGGCAGGGCAGGCACTACCACTACAACCCGGCGGGCGGTGAGACCACGTGGGACGCCGACCGGCCGATGACCGTGTACCGGCTCACCGACCAGGGTCGCGTGCTCGCGGGCACGGTCACGCCGGTAGGCGGGAAGATCACGCTGCGGGCCGAGGCCGGCGTTCCGTACGTGCTCTACCCCGGCAGGGCGCCCAAGCTGCCCGATCCCGGATGGGGGCAGGGCAGCGGCGTGCGCGACCCCGGCTTCAACGGTGACCGCCTCGGCGGATGGCGGGTCAGCGGGCCCGTGAACGTAGAGCGGAACGACCTGGGCCATCGGGTGGCCCGGCTGGTCGGCGGCGCCCAGGCGCGGCTTGAGCAGCGGCTGACGGGCCTGGAGCGGGGGCGCACGTACACGGCGTCGGCCTTCGTCGAGGTCGAGCCGGGGAGGACGCGTGCCACCACGCTCGAGGCCGGTGGCGAGGCGGTGACGATCGAGCGGTCCACGGCCAAGAACTACATCGCCTCGGACGAGAAGCACGACACCTTCTTCCAGCGGGTGAAGGTGACCTTCACCGCACCGGGCGACGCCGTGACGTTGCGGATCACGGCCGCCGCCGCGCCCGGCGACGTGCGGGTGGACGACGTGCGGGTGTTCCGGCGGGAGCCGCCGGGCCAGGTCGAGACGTTCGAATCGGCCGAGCCCGGGTGGGGGCCGTTCGTGAAGGGGGACGCGGGCGGGTCGTTCGACGCGCGCACGCACCTGTCCGAGCGGCACGACCCTTACACGCAGGCCGGGTGGAACGGCAAGACGGTGGACGACGTGCTGAACGGCTCCTGGTCGCTCAAGGCCCACGAGGAAAGGCAAGGGCTGATCTACCGTACGCTGCCGTGGACCGCGCGGTTCGAGCCCGGGCACGCGTACGAGGTGTCGTTCCGCTACCAGAACGCGCAGGCGGACACGTACCAGTGGGTGACCGGCTACGACGCGGGCGGCGCGAGCGTGGAGACGCGGCGCACCCCGATCCCCGAGCGGCGGACCACGGACACCTTCACCGAGCGGGTGGTCGGCGGGTGCGGCGACGTGTGGGTCGGGCTGCGCTCGCTCCGGCCCGAGCAGGCCGGGGCCGACTTCATCCTGGACGACTTCTCCGTCACCGACCTCGGGCCCGCGCAGGACGCACCGGCATGCGGGTCGCTGGAGTTGACGCCGGCCTCGGCGGCGTTCGAACAGGGCGCCGCCAACGACGTCACCACCGTGTTCACGAATCTGGAGGAGGCGGCGGCGACAGAGGTGCGGGTGACGCTGGACGTGCCCGAGGGGTGGGCCGTCGCCGGCGACGGCACCGGCGTCGTCGAGCCCGGCGCCAAGCTGACCACGGCCTGGAAGGTCACCCCGCCCGCCGACGCGGCCTATGGCTCCTACGACCTGAAGGCCACCGTGTCCTACACCGTCGGCGGCGCGGCCAGGACCCTGACGGCCTCCGCACGTGTGCGGACCCTGCCGCCGCCGCCCCAGGCCGACGCCTACGCGAGCGACCTGGAGTGGGTCAGTGCCGACAACGGCTGGGGGCCGGTCGAGCGCGACCGGTCCAACGGCGACACCGGCGAGACCGACGGCGGGCCGATCGTCGTCGGCGGGCGGACCTTCGCCAAAGGGCTCGGCACGCACGCGCCCGCCAAGGTCCGCTTCTACCTGAACGGGCGGTGCTCGGGGTTCAGCGCGGTCGTCGGGGTGGACGACTCGCAGGCCACGCGGGGGTCGGTGCGGTTCGGCGTGGTGGCCGACGGCGTGGAACGGGCGGGCAGTCCCGTGCTGCGGGCCGCGGATCCGGCGTACGAGCTGGTCGCCGACCTGACCGGCGCCCGGTACGTGGACCTGGTGGCCGGCGACGCGGGTGACGGCAACGGCAACGACCACGCCGACTGGGGGGAGGCGAGGTTCGCCTGCGGCTGAGCCCCGCTTGCAAAAAGCGCAGCTCAATGTGGGGAAAAACCGCTTAGCTGACGCTTATCCCCGGCGTGGTCGGATGGAATCCCGGTACTGTGCGCTTCCGGGCTCAGAGGAAGAGGAGAGTGACCCGTGGCCGCGTTGCAACAATCACGCAGTGTCAAGAGCACGATACCCTGGGTGACGACCGTCGCGCGGCTCGTTCTGGGCGGAGTGCTGATCGTTGCGGGCGCGCTCAAGATCGGCAACCCGTCGGACTCCGTCGTGGCGGTCAAGGCTTACCAGCTGCTGCCCGACTCGATCGCCGTCTCGGTGGGCTACATCCTGCCGATTCTGGAGATCGTCGTCGGCGTGCTGCTGGTCGTCGGTCTGCTGACCAGGGTGGCCGCCGTGATCGCGGGGCTGCTCATGTTCGCGTTCGTGTTCGGCATCGCCTGGGCGTGGGCGAACGGCCTGCGGATCGACTGCGGCTGTTTCGGCGGCGGCGGCCAGCTGGGGAAGGGGCAGGAGCCCACCTACCTGCTCGACATCGTGCGTGACTTCGGCCTCGTGCTGCTCGGCGCGTGGACCGTCCGTTTCCCGCCGGGCCGCTTCGCGCTCGACGGCGCCCTCGGCCTCGGGGGCGATAGTGCAGATGACGAGGAGGACGACCGATGACCAAGGGCGAGCGTACGAAGACGAAGTCCGCGCGCGAGAAGATCAAGGAGCAGCAGTCCGCCGCACGGGCGCGCGACAAGCGCCGGCAAATGGTGACGTACGTGACCGCCGGCGCGGTCGCGGTGGCCGCGGTCGGGCTCGGCTGGTTGTACGCGGCCAGCACGTCCCAGTCGGAGGAGGCCGCGGCCGCGCTCCCGCCGATCAACGTCCAGCCCGACGGCAGCGTCGTGATGGCCAAGAGCGGCGTCACGAAGCCCGTCGTCGACATTTACGAGGACTTCCAGTGCCCGGCCTGCAAGGAGGCCGAGCGGGTCAGTGGTCAGACGTTCAAGAACCTCGCCGCCGAGGGCAAGGCCAAGGTCGTCTACCACCCCATCACGATCTTCTCCCAGGAGCCGACCAGGTCCAACTCCGTCCGCGCGGGCAACGCCGCCCGGTGCATCGCCGACGGCAAGCAGTGGATGGCCTTCCATGACCTGCTCTTCAAGAACCAGCCGGCCGAGACGGTCGAAGGTTTCACGAACGACCAGCTCGTCGCGTGGGGCAAGGAGGCCGGGGTGACCGCGCCCGGCTTCGAGCAGTGCGTCACCTCGGGCAAGCACGCCCAGGCTCAGCTGTCGTACAGCGAGAAGATCATGACGGAGCAGAAGCTGAACAGTACGCCGACCGTGAAGTTGAACGGAACAGAAATAGACAATGCGGTAGTGTTCAGCCCTCAGCAACTGCGCGAAGCGATTACGAAGGCGGCTAAGTAGCCCGGCTTCCGCTACCCTCACCTGACATGCCCCTTGCCTCGATTCCCAGCCCCTCTCAGGGGGTCTGGTATCTCGGAATCATCCCGATCCGGGCTTATGCACTCTGCATCGTGCTCGGCGTCATCGTCGCCGTCTGGCTGAGCGAGCGGCGTTGGCGCGCCCGCGGTGGCCACAAGGGGACGATCGTCGACATCGCCGTCCCCGCGGTCATCTTCGGCCTCATCGGCGGACGCCTCTACCACGTCATCACGGACTGGCAGACCTACTTCGGCAGCCGCGCGATCAAGGAGCCTTACCAGGCGCTGTTCATCTGGGAGGGCGGCCTCGGCATCTGGGGCGCGATCGCGCTCGGCGCGCTGGGCGTCTGGCTGTCCGTACGCAGGCGCGGCATCTCCATGAGCGCCGTCGCCGACACGGTCGCGCCCGGGATCGCCTTCGCGCAGGGCATCGGGCGGTGGGGCAACTGGTTCAACCAGGAGCTCTACGGCTCGCCGACCACGCTGCCGTGGGGCCTGGAGATCGACGCCGACCACGGGGGAGAGCCCGGCGTGCTCTACCACCCGACGTTCCTGTACGAGTCGATCTGGGACGTGGTGCTCGGCTTCGCGCTCCTCTTCGCGGGCCGGCGGTTCGCGCTGCACCACGGGCGGTTGTTCGCCCTCTACGTGGCCGGTTACACGGTGGGCCGCTTCTGGATCGAGGGGCTGCGCATCGACCCGGTCGGCGGGGTGGACCACGCGGTGACGTTCCTCGGGATGCGGATCAACCAGTGGACGTCGATCGTGCTGTTCATCGGGGCGCTGATCTATCTGTGGGCGACCAGGGACAAGCAGGGCGTGGAGGTCGTGGTGCCACCGTCGGCCACCGCGGATCCGGCACACCAGGCCGACCAGGCCGACGCCGACTCCCCGGACACGCCCACCGAGGACGGCGATCCCGCCACCGCGGAGGCGACCGGGAAAACGACCGGCGACGCCGATACCCCGAAGGCTGACGGTTCCGGCAACGAGAGCCTCCGGGAGGAGTCCGGCGATGCCGAGAGCGGCACGCCCGACACCGGAACGGCCGGGAGCGAGCGGGCCGAGGGCGGCACGCCCGACACCGAGACGGCCGGGAGCGAGCGGGCCGAGAGCGGCGGGACCGAGGACGACCGGCCCGCCGACACCGCTGATCGAGCCGACGACGGTGACGACCGAGCCGAAGCCGGGACCGGGGACCGGTCCGAATCCGTGAAGAAGGAGAAGAACTCTCGATGAGCGGGCGCGCGGAGGCCCACCACCAGCACCGCGACGTCACAGGGGGCTGGTTGCGGCCCTCGGTGTTCGGCGCGATGGACGGCCTGGTGTCGAACTTCGCGCTCATCGCGGGTGTCGCGGGCGGCACCACGAACACCAAGGTCATCGCCCTCGGCGGCGTGGCCGGACTGGCCGCCGGGGCCCTGTCCATGGCGGGTGGCGAATACGTGTCGGTGGCCAGCCAGCGCGAACTCGCCCAGGCCGAGATCGCGGTCGAGCGGCGTGAGCTCGCCCGCCACCCCGACGACGAGCGGGCCGAGCTGGCTGAGACCTTCGTCGACAAGGGCGTGGAGCCGGGCCTGGCCGCCGAGGTGGCCAGGCAGATCTCCCAGAACCCGGAGCGGGCGCTGGAGGTCCACGCCCGCACCGAGATCGGCGTCGCCCCCGGCGACCTGCCGTCGCCGATGCTGGCCGCGGTGTCGTCGTTCCTGGCTTTCGCGGCGGGGGCGGTGCTACCGCTGCTGCCGTACGTGCTGGGGGCCGAGGGGCTGGAGGTGTCGGCGATGGTGTCCGGCGTGGCGCTGTTCGCGGCGGGTGCGATCGTGTCGGTCGTGACGGCGCGCAGCTGGTGGTATTCCGGGCTGCGCCAGCTCGTGGTGGGGGCGGTGGCGGCCGGGGTCACGTTCGGCGTGGGTAGCGCGATCGGGGCGACGGGCCTGTGATGGCCCGCAGACGAGCCGGATCTCGGGACAAGACCGGCCGCCCGGCACCAGGGACGAATGAGGAGGGCCTGAGCGGCGACGTCTCGGTCGGCGGCGCCTCGGGCCCGGATGGCGGTGCCCCGGGTGGCGAATACGGCGGCCGGCCGGCCGGTGCGCACGGCACCGGTGCCGCCGGAGGGCCTCAGCCGCCGGGCCGGTACGGCTATGCTCCGGCCACCGGTCCTGAGCCGGCGGTGGGCGGGTACGGCCGTGCTCCGGCCACCGGTCCTCAGCCGATGGCGGGCGGGTATGGGTACGCTGCGGCCACCGGTCCTCAGTCCGGCGGCTGGTCTGCAAATGCTGCGGGCGCTGGTCCTCAGTCCGGCGGCCCGTATGGCAACCCTTCACCCGCCGGGGCTCAGCCGGCAGGCGGGTATGGCTACGGTGGTCAGCCGGCGACGGGCCCTCACCCGGCCGCAGGACCTCCGTCCGCGGCCGGCTCGTACGGGGGCGGCGCGGGCGGTGGCGCTCACTCTGCGGCCGGCTCGCACTCGGTCGGCCGGGCGGTGGACGGCTTGGACGGCGGCGGTCGGTCGGGGCACTCGCGCGACCGTGGCCGGTCGCCGGAGGGCAGGCGTTCTGGCCGCCGATCCGCGACGGGTGGGCACGGCCAGGTGCCGGACGTCACGGACGGAGAGAGCTGGTACACGGCGGACGCTGACGGCGGACGCCATACGACGGCGAGGGACGACCGCGGTGCACGAGTCGCGCCTGCCGGCGGCGGACCGGCGACAGGCGCCGATCTCGGCGGTCACCCGGCCTCGGGCGCAGGTGAGAGCGGCGCTTCACCGGGAGATGCGGGCGAGGGCCGTCGGTCGGCGTCCCGCTTCGGCAGGCGCCGCCGGTCATCGGCGAGCGTCGGCGAGGACGGCCGGACACCGGCGGGTGAGGGGCGTCAGGCCGCGGCCGGTTTCGGTGACGGTGGGCCGTCCGAGGCGCATTTCACCGACGGCGGTGGGCCGTCGCCTCGGCGCGCAGCCGGCCGTGGGTCGGCGTCTCGGAGCGATGGCCGTGGGTCGGGGTCTGGTCGGAGCGATGGCCGTGGGTCGGGGTCTGGTCGGGGTGACGATCGGTCGGCGTCTGGTCGGGGTGACGGTGGGCGGTCCGCGTCCGGTCGGCGAGACGCGGGTCGGGCGGCGGACTTCGGCGACGATGATGGCCCGCAGATCCCTGGTGCCGATGACGGAGGGCGGTCGACCGGCGGGACCGAGGGCGGCGGCAGGGGAGCGGCCGCGTACCGTAAGCGGCGGCGTACCCCGCGCTCTGACTGGCAGTTCCCGCTGCTCACCGACTGGGGTCTCCGTCCGGATCAGCAGCGGCTGATCGTCATCATCGCCACCGTCGTCGGCGTGCTGGCGAGCGCGGCCGGCCTGGTGGCCGTCGTCGGCTCGATCGGCGACTACTCGCCCGAACGGCAGGCCGGCGCCGCCGTGCTGGGGCCCGACACCACGCTGCCGCAGGTGTTCCGCGGGTGGGGCTCGCCCAAGCTGTTCGACCCCGTCGCCGACAGGACCAAGGACGGCCGGGCGCTCACGGAGAAGGAGGTGTTCGCACAGACCGAGCTCGCGGTGACCAAGAAGCTCAAGCTCAAGCTCGTCGCCAAGCGGCTCGACGCCGACTGCTCGGCCGCGCTGTGGGGCGAGACCCTCCTCGAACAGGTGTCGGACGCCGGCTGCACCCAGGTCGCCCGCGGCCTCTACGCCAGCTCCGACGGCCGCTTCGTCGGCCAGTACACCCTGCTCAACCTGAAAGACGGACAGTCGGCCGCCGAGCTGGTCGAGTCGTTGAAGACCCTCTACCGAGGGGGCTGGGCACGTCCCCTGACCTCATCCAAGGGCGCCTTCCCCGCGGGAGGGCACTCCGAGGCGGGCGGCTACGCCCTCGGCCACTACGTCGGACTCGTCTGGCTGGGCAGGATCGACGGCACGGAGCCCGGGCCCAAGGACGACTTCGTCTCGCTCACGCTGGCCCTGCGCGGGGCCGAGAAGGCCGTCTACCGCCGCGTCGTCTCGATCACGGGGCCGTCGTCCTGATGTCCGCCCAGCCAAGAGCCCACGAGCGTCACACCGTCCGTCATGGTGTCAGGGGAGCGGTCTGTTGATGTCCCGGCGTGTCGTCATCTCCGTCGTGGTCGCCAACGTGGTGGTCATCGCCGCCGTCGGGTGGCTGTGGTTGCGGCGGGACGATCCGCGGCCGGCCGCGTTCCACGGCGAGTCCACGTCCGCCTTCTACGCGGCCATCGACACCCGCCAGAACGACTCCAAGCCGCTGACCACGCAAGAGGTCTTCACCCCCGCCGCCCAGACCCTGGGCACCATGCGCCTGGACTCCACGCAGGAGTTCACCGACTGTGACGAGGCGCTCTGGGGCGCCTCCGCCATGGGATGCACGCAGGCGCTGCAGGGCACGTACAAGGGAAGCACGGTGGCGGGCCAGTTCGTCATCTTCAACCTGAGCGACGGGCGGGCGGCCGACGCGCTGGTGGCGGCGCTGCGCAAGGACGGCTTCGTCCGGCAGGGCATCCTGTTCGAGGCCGCCGGCAGCCGGGCCCAGGCCCGTGCCATGGGCCATTACGTGACGGTGAGCTGGGTCGGCGGCCCGGCGCCGGCCCAGGAACTGGTCGCCGCCCTCGTCGCGCTCGACGGCCTCGGACGTGTGGCCCAGGGGCGGATCGTCGCCGCGACCTGACGCTCTCAGGTGGTCGTGGTGAGGGCCGAGATCGTCGCCGCGACCGCTGACGGGAGGGCCGCCAGGCGGTGCAGCGGGGCCTCCAGCGGGGTGAGGTCATCCGACCACGGGGCGGCCTCGCGGATGAGCGTGCGGGCCTCGTTCTTGGTGAGCGTGGCGCCCTGGGCGCGGGCCACCGCGATGAGCGCCTCCCGCCACGTGTTGGCCAGCTTGGCGTGGCCGTGGTCCAGGATCCTGCGCAGGACGCTCGGCGCTTCGCCGTCGGGCGGCGGGAGGCGTACGGCGTCGAGCGAGCCGGCGTCGGTGCTCAGCTTGTAGACGGCGGCGAGCACGTCGGGGAGCGGGGGGAGATCGGTCCCGAGCACGCGTACGTGGCCGGCGCGGGTGGCCAGCAGCAGGCGGGGGAGCGCGGTCTCCAGACCGGGCGGCACGGCGATCGCCACACGGTCCGCGGCCGCCGCGTACGGCTTGGCGAGCCAGGTCGAGAGTTTGACCCGGGGTTGGCGCAGATCCTTCGGCCAGTCGCCCACCAGCAGGTCCGGATCGAAGTCCAGCGGCAGGGCGGGCGCAGGAGAGGGCGTGTGCGGGGCTGTAAGGGCGTTTTGGGAGGTTTCTACCGATTGTGGGCCTTGGGTGTAGATGGCGGTCGTCAGACGGCTCAGGCGGGACGTCACGGCCGGGCGCGTCTTGGTGGTGGGGCGCAGGATGTACAGGTCAGCGGCGGAGCCGATGGCTTCCGCGCCGAGATACCGGTTGAAGTCCGGGTAGATCGCCTCGTACGTGAGGTTGAGCTCCGACAGGGCCTGCTGCACCTTGAAGGCCAGCATCGGTGTGCGCTCGCTCGCCCCGTACGCGAGCAACACCCGTCCGTCGTCCGTCAAGCCCTCCACGGCGCGCGCCACGAACAGGCCGGCGCCCTCCGGCGTGTACGGGGGGTCGGTGAGCGCCAGGTCATGGTCCCTGGCCGAGGCCGGCAGGCCGAGGCGCAGGTCAGCCCAGCGGGTGCGGACGCCCAGGTCTTGGTCGTCGATGTAGGCCAGGATGCGCTCGTCGATGTCGACCACGGTCACGTCGGCCTCGGGGTGGACGAGTTTGACGGCCAGGGAGGTGAGGTCGTGGTCGCCGACGCACAGCAGGCGCGTGCCAGGGAGCCAGAAGCGGGCGCCGAGCAGGAGCGCGCGGCGCAGCACCGTGTCCGGCGTGGCGGAGACGTGATCCAGCACGTGACGGGCGCGCGGGGCCCCGGCGATCGACTCGGTGAGGCGTTCCAGGGCGTGGGCGTAGTGGGGGACCAGGTGGGCCACCGGGTCCTCGGGAGGCGGGGCCACGGCGAGGAGGTCCTGATAGTCGGGCGTGTGGGTGAGCGGCACCCGGAGGCGGTCTCCGTCCTGCTCCAGGCGGAGCTCGCGGAGCAGGGTCTCGATGGTACGCCTCGACGTGGCGCTGGCCCTGACCAGATCCGCGAGCGTCCACCACTGGCCGTCGCACAGGAGCGTCAACGCGTGCCGCAGCCGCCTGCTCTCCGCTCCTGCGGCGTCGAGCAGGCGTTCCAGGCCGTCCCGCCCCGTCCGGACCTGCCCAGCACTGTCACGCTCCGCCTCGACCCGCTCCATGGTCCAACCCTATCGAGGGTCCAGGGCTCGGCTGCGTGGCAGCCGGTCGGCACTCGCCCGGTCATCGGCGTCTGAGGCGGGCTGGGCTTCCCCGGCAGCGGTCTGGGCCGGCGCCGGATGAGGGCGGCGCCCCAAGGCAGGCAGGCGGGTGACGGAGGGCGGGCGATGACCGTCCTGCGGTGGGTGGAAAGAAATCGCTCCCTGTGCGTAAATCGCTGCTCAGAACGGGAATTTCGCCGCCCATGCCCGAGGTTTGGGATAGGGAGTTCGGATGCTGGAACGGGTTCGAATGTTCGCAATGCGGACGTGGCGGGCACCATTCCGGCAGGGTGCGGTAACCTCTACCCACAATATGCAGCAGGGCCAACGTCGTCCCCGCCTGTAGCTGGTTTTCGAGACAGACGATGACGACGGGAGGGATTCAATGCCTGCTGCCCACCTCGGGTTCCCCGAGCCCCAGGGCCTGTACCACCCCGCCAACGAGCACGATGCCTGCGGTGTCGCCATGGTCGCCGACGTCGCGGGACGCCGGGGGCATGGGATCGTGGTCAAGGCGCTGACGGCGCTGTGCAACCTTGATCACCGGGGGGCCAAGGGTAGCGAGCCGGACACCGGCGACGGGGCCGGGATCCTGACGCAGATTCCCGATGTGTTCTACCGGGCGAGCGTGCCGTTCGCGCTGCCCGCCGCCGGCGCGTACGCGACCGGCATCGCCTTCCTGCCGTTCGACGAGCAGGCCAGAAGCGTGGCGACGGGCCTCATCGAGGAGATCGCGGCCGAGGAAGGCCTCACCGTGCTCGGCTGGCGTGACGTGCCGGTCGACCGCGAGCTGCCGGGGCCGAGCGCCCGGGCCGTCATGCCGCACTTCGGCCAGCTGTTCGTGTCGAGCCCCGACGGGCGCGAGGGGCTGGAGCTGGACCGGCTGGCGTTCTGCCTGCGCAAGCGGGCCGAGCACGAGGCGGACGTCTACTTCCCCTCGCTGTCGGCGCGCACGATCGTCTACAAGGGCATGCTCACTCCCGACCAGGTCGAGCCGTTCTTCCCCGACCTGTCCGACGAGCGCTACGACACCGCCATCGCGCTGGTGCACTCGCGTTTCTCCACCAACACCTTCCCCAGCTGGCCGCTGGCGCACCCGTACCGTTACATCGCCCACAACGGCGAGATCAACACGGTCAAGGGCAACCGCAACTGGATGCGGGCCCGCGAGGCGATGCTGGCCTCCTCCCACATCCCCGGCGATATTTCGCGACTTTTCCCCATCTGTGACCCGGATGGCAGCGACACCGCCAGCTTCGACGAAGCCCTGGAGCTGCTCCACATCGGCGGCCGCAGCCTGCCCCACGCCGTGCTGATGATGATCCCCGAGGCCTGGGAGAACCACACGGAGATGGACCCGGCCCGCCGGGCCTTCTACGAGTTCCACTCCTCGATGATGGAGGCCTGGGACGGCCCCGCCTCGATCACCTTCACCGACGGCACCCTGGCCGGCGCCGTGCTCGACCGCAACGGCCTGCGCCCCGGACGCTTCTGGGTGACCGCCGACGGCCTGGTCGTGCTGGCCTCCGAGGCCGGTGTGCTGGACATCAAGCCCGAGGACGTCGTACGCAAGGGCCGCCTGCAGCCCGGCAAGATGTTCCTCATCGACACCGCCCGCGGCAAGATCATCGAAGACGATGAGATCAAGGCCGAGCTGGCCGCCGAGCTGCCGTACGAGGAATGGCTGCACGCCGGCCTGGTCCGCTTCGAGGAGCTGCCGGCCCGCCAGCGGGAGATCCCCACCCACGAGGCGCTCGTCAAGCGGCAGCAGACCTTCGGCTACACCGAGGAAGAGCTGCGCATCATCCTGTCGCCGATGGCCAAGGTGGGCCAGGAGCCGATCGGCTCGATGGGCACCGACACGCCCGTCGCCGTGCTGAGCGAGAAGCCGCGGCTGCTGTTCGACTACTTCACCCAGCTGTTCGCGCAGGTCACCAACCCGCCGCTGGACGCGATCCGTGAAGAACTGGTCACCTCGCTGGCCAGCACCATCGGGCCCGAGGGCAACCTGCTCGACCCGGGGCCGAGCTCCTGCCGTCAGCTGGTGCTGCCGTACCCGGTGATCGACAACGACGAGCTCGCCAAGATCATCCACATCAACGACGAGCACGACCTGCCCGGCTTCCACCCGCGTGTCATCAGCGGCCTGTACGAGGTCGCCGGCGGCGGCGAGGCGCTGCTGCGCCGCCTGGAGGAGATCAGGGCCGAGGCGTCCCAGGCGATCGCCGACGGCGCGCGCATCATCGTGCTCAGCGACCGCGGCTCCTCCGAGACCCTGGCGCCGATCCCGTCGCTGCTGCTCACCGGCGCGGTGCACCACCACCTGATCCAGGAGAAGACCCGCACCAAGATCGGCCTGGTCGTCGAGACCGCCGAGGCCCGCGAGTGCCACCACATGGCGCTGCTCATCGGGTACGGCGCCGGCGCGATCAACCCCTACCTCGCCATCGAGACCGTCGAGGACCTGGTCGACACCGGCGCGCTCCAGCTCGACAAGCGCAAGGCCGTGCGCAACCTCATCAAGGCGTACGGCAAGGGCGTCATCAAGGTCATGTCCAAGATGGGCGTGTCGACGGTGGCCTCCTACACCGGCGCGCAGATCTTCGAGGCGCTCGGCCTGAGCCAGGAGGTCATCGACTCCTGCTTCACCGGCACCACCTCGCGCCTCGGCGGCGTCGGGTTCGACGTGCTGGCCGAGGAGGTCGCGCAGCGGCACCGCCACGCCTACCCGCGGGCGGAGAACGCCCACCGCAGGCTCCAGGTCGGCGGCGAGTACCAGTGGCGGCGCGAGGGCGAGCCGCACCTGTTCAACCCCGAGACCGTCTTCAAGCTGCAGCACGCCACCAGGACCCGCCGCTACGAGATCTTCAAGGAGTACACGAACCTCGTGGACTCCCAGGCGGAGCGGCTGATGACCCTGCGTGGCCTGTTCAAGCTGCGCAAGGGCCAGTCGATCCCGATCGACGAGGTCGAGCCCGTCGAGAGCATCGTCAAGCGGTTCTCCACCGGCGCGATGTCGTACGGCTCCATCTCGATGGAGGCGCACGAGACGCTCGCCATCGCGATGAACCAGCTGGGCGGCAAGTCCAACACCGGCGAGGGCGGCGAGGACCCCGAGCGGCTCTACGACCCCGCCCGCAGGTCCGCGATCAAGCAGGTGGCCTCCGGCCGGTTCGGCGTCACCAGCGAATACCTCGTCAACGCCGCCGACCTGCAGATCAAGATGGCCCAGGGCGCCAAGCCGGGCGAGGGCGGCCAGCTCCCAGGACACAAGGTCTACCCGTGGATCGCCAAGACCCGGCACTCCACGCCCGGAGTCGGCCTCATCTCGCCGCCGCCGCACCACGACATCTACTCGATCGAGGACCTGGCCCAGCTCATCCACGACCTGAAGAACTCCAACCCGGAGGCCAGGGTCCACGTGAAGCTGGTCGCCGAGGTCGGCGTCGGCACGGTGGCCGCGGGTGTGTCTAAGGCACACGCCGACGTGGTGCTCATCTCCGGGCACGACGGCGGCACCGGCGCCTCGCCGCTGACGTCGCTCAAGCACGCGGGCGCGCCGTGGGAGCTCGGCCTGGCCGAGACCCAGCAGACGCTGCTCCTCAACGACCTGCGTGACCGCATCGTCGTCCAGGTCGACGGCCAGCTCAAGACCGGCCGCGACGTCGTCATCGCCGCGCTCCTCGGCGCCGAGGAGTACGGTTTCGCCACCGCGCCCCTCGTCGTCTCCGGCTGCGTGATGATGCGGGTCTGCCACCTCGACACCTGCCCCGTGGGCGTCGCCACGCAGAACCCCGAGCTGCGCAAGCGGTTCACCGGCAAGCCCGAGTTCGTGGTCAACTTCTTCGAGTTCATCGCGGAGGAGATCCGCGAATACCTGGCCGAGCTGGGCTTCCGCTCGCTCGACGAGGCGATCGGGCACGTCGAGATGCTCGACATGACGGCCGCCGAGGAGCACTGGAAGGCCAGCGGGCTCGACCTGTCGCCGATCCTGCACCAGCCGGAGCTGCCCGCGGGCACCGCGCTGCACCGCGTCGTCGAGCAGGACCACGGCCTGCAGCACGCGCTCGACAACACGCTCATCCAGCTCGCCGAGGGCGCGCTCAACGAGGGCGCCCCGGTCACGCTGGAGCTGCCCATCCGCAACGTGAACCGCACGGTCGGCACCATGCTCGGCTACCAGGTCACCAAGCGGTACGGCGGCGCGGGCCTGCCCGACAACACCATCGACATCTCCTTCACCGGCTCGGCGGGCAACTCGTTCGGCGCTTTCATGCCGCGCGGGATCACGCTGCGGCTGACCGGTGACGCCAACGACTACCTCGGCAAGGGCCTGTCCGGCGGCCGGGTCACCGTCCGCCCGCACGAGGAGGCCCCGCTCGACGGGCAGATCATCTCCGGCAACGTCGCCCTGTACGGGGCCACGTCCGGCGAGGTGTTCATCCGCGGCGTCGTCGGCGAGCGGTTCTGCGTACGCAACTCCGGCGCCACGGCGGTCGTCGAGGGCGTGGGCGACCACGGCTGCGAGTACATGACCGGCGGCCGGGCCGTCGTCCTCGGACCCACCGGGCGCAACTTCGCGGCCGGCATGTCGGGCGGCATCGCGTACCTGCTGGACCTCAAGGCCGAGCGGGTCAACCGCGAGATGGTCGCCATCGAGGCGCTCACCGAGGAGGACGCCGAGTTCCTCAAGGAGACCGTCGAGAAGCACTTCGCGGAGACCGCCTCCCCGGTGGCCAAGGAGCTGCTGGCCGACTGGGATGCGGCGCTGGGCCGGTTCGGCAAGATCATGCCGACCGACTACAAGAGGGTGCTGGCCGCCGCCGAGGCCGCCCGCATCGAAGGCAGGGACATCGACGAGGCCGTCATGGCGGCTGCGGTGCAATCATGACCCGCCGTAATGTGCCGTGCCGCCATGGGCGGGCTGTACTGGCCAAAGCACGTGCAGTCATGACCCGCCGTAATGAGCCGTGCCGCCTTGGCGGGCTGTGCTGGTCGACCACTGTTCAGGGATAGGGAGGCGTACCGAATGGCTGACCCCAAGGGTTTTCTCACACACGACCGGGAGCTGCCGGCGCGCCGCCCCGTCGACGTGCGGATCAGCGACTGGCGTGAGGTCTACCAGGACTTCTCGCAGGAGAAGCTGACCAAGCAGGCGGCCCGCTGCATGGACTGCGGCATCCCGTTCTGCCACAACGGCTGCCCGCTGGGCAACCTCATCCCCGAGTGGAACGACCTCGTCTACCGCACCGACTGGCGCGAGGCGATCGAGCGGCTGCACGCCACCAACAACTTCCCGGAGTTCACCGGCAGGCTCTGCCCGGCTCCTTGTGAGGCGGCGTGCGTGCTCGGCATCAACTCCGACCCGGTGGCGATCAAGCGGGTCGAGGTCGAGATCATCGACCGGGCGTTCGCCGAGGGCTGGGTGACCCCGCAGCCTCCGGCCGTCAAGACCGGAAAGAAGGTCGCGGTCGTCGGCTCGGGCCCCGCGGGCCTGGCCGCCGCCCAGCAGCTCACCAGGGCCGGGCACGACGTGGTGGTGTTCGAGCGGGCCGACCGCATCGGCGGCCTGCTGCGCTACGGCATCCCCGAGTTCAAGATGGAGAAGCGGCACATCGAGCGCCGCCTGGAGCAGATGCGGGCCGAGGGCACCGAGTTCCGCACGAGCGTCAACGTCGGCGTCGACGTCACCGCCGCCGACCTGCGCGCGGAGTTCGACGCCGTCGTGCTGGCAGGCGGCGCCACCCAGTGGCGTGACCTGCCGGTGGCCGGGCGCGAGCTCAAGGGCATCTACCAGGCGATGGAGTACCTGCCGCTGTCCAACAAGGTCCAGGAGGGCGACTACGCGGTCCCGGCCATATCGGCCGAGGGCAAGCACGTCGTGGTGATCGGCGGCGGCGACACCGGCGCCGACTGCATCGGCACGGCGATCAGGCAGGGCGCCAAGTCCGTCACGCAGCTCGAGATCATGCCGCAGCCGCCCGCGTCCCGGCCCGGCAGCCAGCCGTGGCCCACGTTCCCCATCCTGTTCAAGATGGAGAGCGCCCACGAGGAGCTGGCCGACGGCGGCGGGCAGCGGGTGTACGCGGTGTCCACGACCGAGTTCGTCGGCGACGCCGACGGCAACGTGCGGGCGCTGCGGCTGGTCGAGGTCGAGGGGCCGCAGGCCGGGTTCAAGCCGATCCCCGGCACCGAGCGGGAGATCCCGGCCGAGTTGGTCACCCTGTCCATGGGCTTCCTCGGCCCCGAGAAGGGCTCGCTGCTGCAGGACCTGGCCGAGGCCGGCGGTGACGGCTTCTACGACAAGCGGGGCAACGTCTCGCGCGACAAGACGTACATGTCCCAGGTGGACGGCGTGTTCGTGGCCGGCGACATGGGCCGCGGACAGTCGCTCATCGTGTGGGCCATCGCCGAGGGGCGGGCCGCCGCCTCGGGCGTGGACCGGTACCTGACCGGGGAGACGGCACTGCCCTACCCGATCCTGCCGACCGCGCGGCCGCTGGTCTGACGTCTCCTGCCCCGGCCGCCGGGCGCGCCTGCGATCAGGCGTGTCCGGCCGCCGGGGCTTCGGCGCTCACGAGCGATCTCACGCGGTCGCACGTGGCCGTGACGGCGTCCAGCGCGCGCCGGGACGCCGGGTCGGCGGCGCGGTAGATGACCAGCCGCTGGCCGGGGGCCTGCAGCGGGGCCAGCACCTCGTATTCGACGGTCAGCGGGCCGGCCGTGGCGTGCCGCAGCCGTTTCCTGCCCCGGCCGTTCACTCGGACGTCCCTGAGCGCCCACAGGCGGGCGACCTCCTCGCTACCGGAGGTCAGCTCGTCGATCAACTCCGACAGGGCCGTGTCGTCCGGGTGGGCCGCCCACGCGGCCCGCAGATCCGCGATGCCCTCGCGCAGCGTGCGCTCCCGATCGCGGTAGAAGTCCCGCAGGCCGGGGTGGAGCGTGCAGAGCCACATGCTGTTGCGCTGCTCGGGCGGCAGCGTGCCGAAGTCGACCACCAGGGCCGCCATCTCCGGGTTCCACGCGATGATGTCGAAACGGTGGTTGAGCAGCATGGCCGGCAGCGGGGACAGGTCGAGCACGAGCCGGGAGATCGGGCCTGCCTCGTCGGCTTCGGCCCGCGGGCGCGCGGAAGGCCGCCCCGTCGGCCGCTGCTGGGCGAGGTCGAACAGGTAGACCCGCTCGTCGTCGCTCAGGCGCAGCGCCCCGGCCAGCGCCTCCAGCACCTCCGGCGAAGGACGCAGGCCACGGCCCTGCTCCAGGCGGATGACGTAGTCGACGCTGACGCCGGCCAGCTCGGCGACCTCCTCGCGGCGAAGGCCGGGGGTGCGGCGCTGGGTGCGGCGGGCGGGCAGCGCGACGTCCCGCGGATCCAGGCGTTCGCGGCGGGTGCGCAGGAAGGCCGCCAGTTCGCGCGTCTGGTCCACGGTGCTCATCATCTCGATCCTATGCCTGGGAAAGCCGATCCCAGGAAGAGCCTTCCCTTCTCCCGGCCCGCCGCGCGGAGCAACCTGGAAGGCATGACGACTCTTGACACCTACCGCTTGCTGGGCCGTTCCGGGCTGCGGGTCTCGCCGCTGGCCCTGGGAACCATGACGTTCGGGACGGATTGGGGCTGGGGCTCGGACAAGGACGAGTCCCGCCGGATCTTCGACGCGTACGTGGACCGGGGCGGCAACTTCGTCGACACCGCGAGCCAGTACACGGAAGGCACGTCCGAGACGCTGGTCGGCGAGTTCGCGTCGGGCCGGCGCGAACAGGTCGTGATCGCCACGAAGTACACCATGGCGCGGCGGGCCGGGGACCCGAACTCCGGCGGCAACCACCGAAAGAGCATGGTCCAGTCGGTCGAGGCGAGTCTGCGCCGGTTGAACACCGACTTCATCGACCTGCTCTACCTGCACGCCTGGGACTTCACCACCCCGGTCGAGGAGATCCTGCGCGCCATGGACGACCTCGTCAGGATGGGCAAGGTCCTCTACGTCGGCATCTCGGACACGCCCGCCTGGCAGGTCTCCCGCATGCAGGCCATCGCCGACCTGCGCGGCTGGGCGCCGCTGGTCGCCCTGCAGATCGAGTACAGCCTGATCGAGCGCACGGTGGAACGCGACCTCATCCCCATGGCGCGGGAGATGGGGCTCGGGGTCGTCCCGTGGTCGCCGCTGGCCAGCGGCGTGCTGACCGGCAAGTACACCCGGGCCGACCTGGACGTGGGGCAGGGCACGTCCGACCCGGCGGGCAGCCGCAAGAACGTCGCGGCCGCCAACGGCGCGCTCACCGAGCGGGCGCTGGGCATCGCCGACGTGGTCAAGCAGGTCGCAGCCGAGATGGGGGCGAAGCCGTCGCAGGTCGCGCTGGCCTGGACGATGCTCAACCCGGGCGTGACGGCGCCCATCATCGGCGCCCGGACATCGGTGCAGCTGGAGGACAATCTGGGGGCGCTCGACGTGCGCTTCACCGAGGGTCAGCTGGCCGCCCTGGAGGACGCCAGCCGGGTCGACCTGGGCTTCCCGCACGAGTTCCTGGCCCGTCCGATGCCCCGGCAGGTCATGCTCGGCGGCGTCCAGATCGACCTCACCCGCTGAGCCCACCGCGTGCCAGCCCCGTTTCGCCACCCATCGACCGAAATTTCATCACTAAGTTGCATCAGCCGGTGAGTGTCGGGAAGATGCAGGTTCTGCGGCCAGTCGGCGGATGGGGGAGCAATGCGGCGAGTCGCCTGCTGTTTGACGGCGCTGGCCGCCGTCGTCACGCTTGCGGCCTGCTCGCCCACACCCCCCGCGGGCCGTGGCACGCAGAACAAACCCTCCGCCCAGCGCGCCGACTACCTCGTCTTCTACGCCACAGGCCGACACCAGGAGGCGGTGGAGGCCGTCGAGCAGGCGGGCGGCACCACCGTGGGCGAGGACGGCCGGCTCGGCTACCTCCTGGCCAAGGGCGGCGGGAACACGTTCGTGGAGAATCTAGGAACCGACCCGGCCATCGTCGGCGTCTCGCCGGACCGGGCCATCGGCTTCGCCACGGCCCGCCGTACCGGATCCGCCTCGTTCCCCGGCGCGTCGGCGCTGAGCGGGGACACCACAGGCGAGCCGCTCGCCGGCCGCCAGTGGGACATGCGGATGATCGGCGCCGACCGGGCGAACGCCAAGGTCCCCGGCAGCAAGCAGGTGCTGGTCGGGATCATCGACACCGGCGTCGACGGCAAACACCCCGACATCGCCCCCAACTTCGACCGCCGGCTCAGCCGCAACTTCGTCACCGACAAACCCAAGGACGAGAACGGCGAGACGCTCGACGGCCCCTGCGAGGCCAAGGACTGCAAGGACCCGGTCGACGAGGACGACGACGGCCACGGCACCCACGTGGCCAGCACCATCGCCTCACCGATCAACCACATCGGCGTCGCCGGCGTCGCCCCCGGCGTGCGGCTGGTGAACATCAGAGCCGGTCAGGACTCCGGGTTCTTCTTCCTCAAGCCCACCCTCGACGCGCTCACGTACGCCGCCGACATCGGCGTGGACGTCGCCAACATGAGCTACTTCGTCGACCCCTGGCTGTTCAACTGCAAGAACAACAAGTCCGACAACACGAAGCAGCAGCTCGAGCAGCAGGCCATCATCACCGGTGTGCAGCGGGCCATCGACTACGCCCGCGGCAAGGGCGTGACGCTGCTCTCGGCGCTCGGCAACGGCTCCACCGACCTCGGGCGCCCCACCGTCGACGACAAGAGCCCCGGCTACCCCGAAGGCGAGCAGAAAGTCCGCCGGGTCGACAACTCCTGCATCAACGTGCCCGCCGAGTCCACCGGCGTCATCTCCGTCTCCGCGCTCGGCCCCTCCGGGCGCAAGGCCATCTACAGCGACTACGGCGTCGAGCAGACCGACGTGTCCGCCCCCGGCGGCGACGTGCTCGACGGCAAGGGAGCCAAGGCCACCAGGTCCATCCTGGGGGCCGCTCCGGAGCGTGTGCTGCGCGCCGCCGGCCGGATCGACGCCTCGGGCAAGCCGAAGGGCGCGGACGTCGTGCGGGACTGCACGCGCACCCCGTGCTCGTACTACCAGTACCTGGACGGCACCTCCATGGCCGCCCCCCACGCCACCGGCGTCGCCGCCATCCTCGTCAGCCGCTTCGGCAAGCCCGGCGCCGGCGGCCTCGCCCTCGACCCCGCCACCGTCGAGGACCTTCTCTACAAGAGCGCCGTCCAGAAGCCGTGCCCGGAACCCCGCCAGTACGTCTACAAGGCGTACGGCCAGACCGACACCCATGTGTGCGAAGGCGATCGATCGCGTAACGGTTTCTACGGCCATGGCATGGTGGACGCCTGGAAGGCGGCTACCTTCGAACCATGATGTATCGCCTCGTCGCGGACGCCGCGATGGTGGTGCACTTCTTATTCCTCGCCTACATGGCGGTGGGCGGGTTCCTGGCGTGGCGGTGGCGGCGGACGATCTGGATCCACCTCGCCGTGGCCGCCTGGGGCGTGTCGTCGATCGTGACCGGGGTAGAGTGCCCGCTGACACTGGCCGAGGACTGGGGGCGACGGCAGGCCGGAATGGAAGGGCTGCCGGCGTCCGGATTCATCGACCACTACATCGAGGGCGTGATCTACCCTGAGGCGTACACGAACTTGGCACGCCTGGGGGTGGCCGTTCTCGTGCTGTTCTCTTACGTCGGGTACGTTCTCCGGCGTCAGTGACTGCCAAGTGGTCTGTACCAATTAAGGTAGGACTCGTGACTCGTCGCGCGAAAATCGTCTGCACCCTAGGCCCCGCCACATCGTCCGAAGAACGCCTCCGCGAGCTGATCGCCGCGGGCATGGACGTGGCGCGGTTCAACCTCAGTCATGGCACCCATGACTTGCACCGAGAGGTCCTCGACCGGGTGAGGAGAGTGGCGGCCGATCTCGGCCGTGGCGTAGGCGTGCTCGCCGACCTGCAGGGCCCCAAGATCCGGGTGGGCACCTTCGAAGAGGGCCCCGTCAGGCTCGGCTTCGGCGACGTCTTCGCGATCACCGCCGAGGACGTGCCGGGCGACCGCGAGCAGGTCTCCACCACCTACAAGGGCCTGCCCTACGATGTGCGGCCCGGTGACACGATCCTCGTCGACGACGGGCGCCTCGTGCTCGAGGTGACCCGGGTCGAGGGGGAGCGCGTCATCACCCGCGTCGTCATCGGCGGCATGATCTCCAACAACAAGGGGCTCAACCTGCCCGGCGTCAACGTCAGCGCGCCCGCGCTGACCGACAAGGACGAGGCCGACCTGCGCTGGGCGCTGCGCGCCGGTTTCGACATGATCGCCCTGTCCTTCGTCCGCCGCCCGTCCGACGCCGACGTGGTGCGCAACATCATGGAGCAGGAGGCCGTACGCCTGCCGCTGCTCGCCAAGATCGAGAAGCCGCAGGCCGTCGACCGCCTCCCCGACATCGTCGAGGCCTTCGACGGCATCATGGTCGCCCGCGGCGACCTCGGCGTCGAGCTGCCCCTTGAGCAGGTGCCGATCGTGCAGCGGCGCATCATCGAGCTGTGCCGGGAGAAGGCCCGCCCGGTCATCGTCGCCACGCAGATGCTCGACTCGATGATGAACGCCCCCCGCCCCACCCGCGCCGAGGCCTCCGACGTGGCCTACGCGGTCATGGACGGTGCCGACGCGGTCATGTTGTCGGGCGAGACCTCGGTCGGCAACTACCCGATCGAGTCCGTCTCCACGATGGACCGCATCGCCTGCGCCGCCGAGGAGTCGTCGCTGCGCGCCACGCACACGCTGGAGCGCATGCCCGAGACGACCGGCGGCGCCATCGCGCGGGCCGCGGCCGAGGTCGGCGCCATCGTCGGCGCCAAGGCCCTGGTGGCCTTCACGATGTCGGGCGAGACGGCGCGGCGGCTGGCCCGCTACCGCTCGCCGATCCCGCTGCTCGCCTTCACGTCGGCGCCCCACGTGCGGGGGCAGCTGTCGCTGACGTGGGGGGTGGAGACGTTCCACGTGCCGTTCGTGCATCACACCGATGACATGGTGCGGCAGGTGGAGGCGTCGTTGTTGTCGCTGGGACGGCTGGAGAAGGGGGACAAGGTCGTCATCGTGGCCGGCTCGCCTCCCGGCACCCCGGGCTCCACCAACGCCCTCCGCGTCCACACCATCGGCTCCGCGGTGTCCCACGCGAGTTAGATTTCCCTTCTTTACGGCAGGGCCACGTTGGCTCCAACCGCCGACGCTGGTGGCCGACCTTCCAGGGGGACGGTTACCAGCTTCACCGGCGCGCCGCCGTTACGGCGCATCCTCGACCGAGGCCGTGGTTCGCCGCTCGGCCGGTGAGCCGCACCGACGGCGACGTCCGCGGGCCGTGTGCTCATGCGCACCTCGCGGCATGATGTCGCCCCAGCGCGCCGGCCGTGGGCACGCCGCCCGAAGCCCCGCGCCCGGCGCGTGCCTGGGGCGCGAGGGTCGGGCCCCAGGCGTCAGTTGGCGTGCAGGGCGGCGTTGAGTTCGATGCCGGTGCCGGTGCGGGGGACCGCCTCGACCGCGCCCGACTGCGAGTTCCTGCGCAGCAGGATGCCGTCCGCGCCCGACAGCTCGGCTGCCTTGACCACCTTGCCGTCCGGGAGGGCGACCTTCGTGCCCGCCGTCACGTACAGGCCGGCCTCCACCACGCAGTCGTCGCCCAGCGAGATGCCGATGCCGGCATTCGCGCCCAGCAGGCAGCGCTGCCCGATCGAGATGACCTGCTTGCCGCCGCCCGACAGCGTGCCCATGATCGAGGCGCCGCCGCCCACGTCGGAGCCGTCGCCGACCACGACGCCCGCCGAGACCCGGCCCTCGACCATCGACGAGCCCAGCGTGCCGGCGTTGAAGTTCACGAAGCCCTCGTGCATGACGGTGGTGCCGGCGGCCAGGTGCGCGCCCAGGCGTACTCGGTCGGCGTCGGCGATCCGCACGCCCGACGGCAGCACGTAGTCCACCATGCGCGGGAACTTGTCCACCCCATAGACGGTCACCGCGCCCCTCGCCCGCAGTCGCAGGCGCGTCTGCTCGAAGTCAGGAACCGGGCACGGGCCGAAGTTGGTCCACACGACATTCGCCAGCAGGCCGAAAACGCCGTCAAGGCTGGCCCCGTGCGGCCTGATCAGGCGCGCGGAGAGCAGGTGCAGGCGCAGGTAGGCGTCGTGCGCGTCCGCGGGCGCCTCCGACAGCTTGGCGATGCCGGTGCGCACCGCCACCACCTCCACGCCCCTCGCCGTGTCGGGGCCCGTCAGCGAGGCCAGCTCACCGGCCTCGTCGGCGGACAGCCGCTCGGTGCCCGAGAGGGGCGCCTCGCCCAGCTCGGGGGCGGGGAACCAGGTGTCGAGCACGGTGCCGTCGGCGGCGATGGTCGCGAGGCCGACGCCGAACGCGCCGGTCGAGGTGGGATCGATAGCAGTCGTCACGCGCCCAAAATACCGGTCCGCGAGTCCGTCGAAGGCATCAGGTCAGTCCATGTCGGCCAAGGCGCCATGGCCGACAGGCCGTGCCGTGGCAGGCGGGCGGGTCAGCCGAGGGCGCCCAGGTCGGCCGAGAGCCAGCGTTCCGGGCGCATCCTGAACGTCACGAGGGCGTGCAGGTCCGAGCCCTGCACATAACCCTCCACCGCGTCAGGCGGCAGGTAGCGGGCGGAGATGCGGGTCAGATCCTCCAGCGTCGTCGGATCGGTACGTAGGACGGGTCCCTCCACGGACACGTACCGATAAGTCGGGCTGACCCGCTGCACCAGCATCGAGAACCGGCCCGCCTTCGCGATCAGCCGCGCCTTGACCGAGTCGCCGTCCGTCAGGAACCGGACTTCCCCGCCGGGGCTGTAGTCGTACCAGACGGGCACCGCCAGCGGCGCCCGGCCCTCGCCCGCCTCGACGGCCAGGCTCCCGATCTGCGGCTCCGCCAGGAACGCCTCCCGCTCCGCTACGCTCAGCGGCATCCCGCCCACCCCCGTACTCGGCGATCTCGAGACGGCTATTCCCGGTGGGAGCGGTCCCGAAAGCTCATCAGCCCGGCGCGGGGGAGAGGCGCTCGGCGACGGCCGAGGCCGTACGCACGAACGCCGCCAGCGCCCGTGACCGTGTCCGCTCCGGCCAGGCCAGCACCACTGTCGTCGGCGTGCCGTCCAGGACCGGCACGCACACCAGGTCGCGCCGCAGGTGGGGCGTCACCGACTCCGGCGCCATCGCGATCAACCGTCCCAGCGCGACCAGCTGCATCAGCGTCGCCGGATCGTTGATGTCCGCATGCCGCCGCGGCCACAAGGGGGTCGGGTCGGCCTCGAGCTCGGCCACACGCACGAACGCCTGCCCCGCCAGCCGGTGCCCCCGGGGGACGATCGCCACGCTGCCCTCGACCCGGAGCGGCTCGCTGTCGAACCCCGTCAGCTCCTCGTACGGGATGTGCAGGAACGCCACGTCAGCCGTGCCGTCCCGGACCAGCTGCGCCCGCTGCGCCACCCCGCACAACACCAGCTCCACCTCGACGGCGTCGGGATGAGCCCGGTACGCCTCCAGGATGTCCGGCAGCAGCCCGCCGTCGCCGCCCGGCTTGAGCGCCACCACGAGCCGCGGATCGGCCCGCCCCGCCCGCCGTGTGCGCGCCGTCGCCGCGGCCACCGCGTCGAGGACCGTGGCCGCCTCCCTGGCCAGCACCTCGCCCGCCGAGGTCAGCGAGATCCCGCGACCGGACCGGTCGAACAACGGGACCCCCAGCCGCCGCTCCAGCTTCTGGATCGCCCGCGACAACGGCGGCTGCGCCATCCCGAGCCGCTCGGCCGCCCGCCCGAAATGCAGCTCCTCCGCGACCGCCAGGAAGTAGGCCAGCTCGCGTGTCTCCATACCTCCAGGGTATTGCCCATGACCCAGCCGGTGTTGGCCCCGCGACGCCACCCGGTGATGTGCTTCCCGACATGACGGACAGAACAACAGCTCTGGTGACCGGGGCGAACAAGGGCATCGGATACGAGGTCGCCGCCGCGCTCGCGGCCAAGGGCCTGACAGTGCTGCTCGGCTCCCGCGACCGGACGCGCGGGGAGCGGGCCGCCGCGCGGCTGCGCGCGGCCGGGGGCGATGTGCGGCCGGTCGTCCTCGACGTCACCGACCCGGCCACGGTCGAGGCCGCGGCCGCCACCCTGACCCGCCTCGACGTGCTCGTCAACAACGCCGGCATCTCCGGCCCGCTGCACGGGCTTCCCAGCGCGACGGCGGCGCCGACCGTGCGGGAGGTGTTCGAGACGAACGTCATCGGCGTCCTGCTGGTCACCAACACCCTGCTACCCCTGCTCAGACGCTCGCCCGCGGCCCGCATCGTCAACGTGTCCAGCGGCGCCGGCTCCCTCGCCCACCACACCGACCCCGATCACTACATGTCCGGCCTGCCGGCCTCCGCTACCTACCCGGTGTCCAAGACGGCGCTCAACCAGCTGACCGTTCAGTACGCCAAGGAGCTCCGCAAGGACGGCATCCTGGTCAACGCCGCCGCCCCCGGCGCGTGCGCCACCGACTTCACCAAGGACCTGCCGTTCCCCATCACCCGTACGGCCGCCGAGGGCGCCGCCATCATCGTCAAGCTCGCCACCCTGCCGCCGGACGGGCCGACAGGCTGCTTCTTCGACGACGCTGGGAGCGTGCCCTGGTAGGTCAGTGGCCATCGGCAGGCTGCGGCCCGGGTGATGCGGGGCTCGCCCCGCTGATGCTGAGTCCCGAGGCGAGCCGGCGAAGGGATTCGTTACAAAACGCGATACATTATAAGCGGAGAGTGACGCATAGGGCACGACAAAACCGCCCGGCCAAGAGAACCGGGCGGTCAGTCAGTGCCCCGGGTGGGACTCGAACCCACACTGAATGGATTTTGAGGCCATCTTCTCTGCCAATTGGAATACCGGGGCCTGAATCCGGAAATGTCCGGACTCAGTGATCTCGCACGGCTGAAGCTTAGCTCAACCTGGGGCCACATCGCTCCGGCGTGGATCTAATCTACCGGACGTCGGTACTCTTCTGCTCGTGAGTACGCAGCGGCGAGTAGTGATCGCGGAAGACGAGGCCCTGATCCGCCTCGACCTCAAGGAGATGCTCCAGGAGGACGGCTACGTCGTCGTGGGCGAGGCCGGGGACGGTGAGCAGGCGATCCGGCTGGCCGCCGAGCTGAGGCCCGACCTCGTCATCCTGGACGTCAAGATGCCGGTGCTCGACGGCATCTCGGCGGCGGAGCGGATCGTGGCGGAACGGATCGCCCCGTGTCTGATCCTGACCGCCTTTTCCCAGCGGGACCTGGTGGAACGTGCGCGGGACGCGGGGGCGATGGCCTATTTGGTGAAGCCGTTCACGAAGGCGGATCTGGTGCCGGCCATCGAGATGGCGGTCAGCAGGCACGAGGAGATGGTCGCGCTGGCGGCCGAGGTGTCGAGCCTGTCGGAGCGGCTGGAGACCAGAAAGCTGGTGGAGCGGGCCAAGGGTCAGCTGATGGCGCAGCACGGCTGGACGGAGCCGCAGGCGTTCCGGTGGATCCAGAAGGCGTCCATGGACCGGCGGCTGAGCATGCGTGAGGTTGCCCAGATCGTTATAGACGACGCGGCCAAGCAGTCGTGAGGCTGCCCTATATCAGGTGATTTAGCCCGGTGGGTTGTGGCGCGGTCACGACTGAGCATCCAACCGGCTTCGAGTGCTTCTCACCGCAGGCGTCCCGGCGCGTAACTGATGGGCGGACGGAAGGTCCGCTCATCTTCGAACGGAGACGCTTTCGATGATCCGCATTTCCCGCGCGCCGGTCGTCGTGACCGCGGTGTGCCTGGCGCTGGCGGCGTGCTCGGGCGGTGGTACGACCGCCGTGCCGGCCACCTCAGGAACCGCTCCAGCGCCGTCGTCCCCGGCCGCCAGGGGGGACGGCACGCTGATGATCGGCACGGTGTTGCCGCAGACAGGCTCGCTCGCGTACTTGGGGCCGCCCATGTTCACGGGCGTCGATCTGGCGCTTCAGGAGATCAACGAGGCCGGCGGGGTGCTGGGCAAGCAGGTCGCCAAGGTGGACACGGACTCCGGTGACACGACGACCAACATCGCCTCGCAGTCGGTGGACAAGCTGCTGGCGCAGAAGGTGGACGCCATCGTCGGCGCGGCTTCGTCGTCGGTGTCGGAGTCGGTAATCGACAAGATCACCGGGGCCGGTGTGGTGCAGTTCTCGCCGGCCAACACCTCCGACACGTTCACCACGATCAACGACAGGGGTCTGTACTTCCGTACGGCGCCGCCGGACAAGCTGCAGGGCCGGGTCCTGGGCGACCTGGTCGTGCAGGACGGCAACGACACCATCGGCATCCTGGCCATGCAGGACTCCTACGGCTCCGGCCTGGCCGACCAGGTGGTCGAGACGGCGGAGGCGGCGGGGGCCACGGTGGTGGAGCGGGTGGACTACGACCCGAAGGCGGCCGAGTTCTCGGCCGATGTGGGGAAGATCAGGGCGAAGAATCCGAAGGGCATCGTGCTGATCGGGTTCGAGGAGACGTCCAAGCTCGTGAACGAGCTGGTCAAGCAAGGTCTGACGGCTGACAAGCACAAGTGGTACATGGTGGACGGCAACATGTCGAACACCAACTTCGCGAAGGCGCCGCGGGGCACGCTGGACGGCGTCAAGGGCACGCTTCCGGGGGCGGCGGCGCCGGAGGCGTTCCAGAAGCGGCTGTTGCGGGTCGACGCCAAGCTGAGCGAGTTCACGTACGCGGCGGAGTCGTACGACGCGGTGACCTTGATCGCCCTGGCCGCGGAGGCGGCCAAGGACGACTCGGGGGCGGCCATCGCGGCGAGCCTGATCGACGCCAGCAAGGGCGGCGAGAAGTGCACGGGCTTCAAGGAGTGCGCCGATCTCCTGAGGGCCGGCAAGGACATCGACTACGAGGGCGTCAGCGGGCCGGTCGACTTCAACGACGTGGGGGATCCTTCGGTCGCGACGATCGGCGTCTACCAGTACGGGGAGAACAACACGTTCAACGCGGCGAAGGCGCTGGAGTATCGGAAGGGCAACATCGCGGGCTGAGGCCCTGCCGCGGTCCCGGCCTGCGATTTCAGGTCGGGGCCACGGCTCCTTTTTAGGGACGACCGTAACTCTCGCGAAACAGTTCATCACCGTGTGTGCTCGCGACATTACGAATCTGTATAAAAGCTGGGCAAAAGCCCAAGGCACCCCTCCGAGCCAGGCATGCTGAGCTCGGGAAACACGGCGAAGGAGATCGTTCCTTCGTTGAGATCAGGGGGAGTCTCTTTGATGATTCGCATTGCTCCAGTGGGACGTGTGCTGGCCGTCGCGGCCGCGGCGAGCCTGGCACTGACGGCTTGTGGCGGGGGCGGTGGCGACACGGCGGCCCAGCAGTCCGCGCCGGCCTCCTCGGCCCCTGCCGCCGCCGCGAAGGGCGACGGCACGCTGACGCTCGGCACGGTGCTGCCGCAGACCGGCTCGCTGGCATTCCTCGGCCCGCCTGAGTTCGCCGGGGTCGACCAGGCCGTCAAGGAGATCAACGAGGCCGGCGGCGTGCTCGGCAAGCAGGTCGCGACGATCCACACGGACTCCGGCGACACGACCACGAACATCGCCTCGCAGTCGGTGGACAAGCTGCTCGGTCAGAAGGCCGACGCCATCATCGGCGCGGCCTCATCGTCGGTGTCGGAGTCGATCATCGACAAGATCACCGGGGCCGGTGTGGTGCAGTTCTCGCCGGCCAACACCTCCGACACGTTCACCACGATCAACGACAACGGGCTGTACTTCCGTACGGCGCCGCCGGACAAGCTGCAGGGCCGCGTGCTGGGCGACCTGATCGCCGCCGACGGCAACGACACCGTCGGCATCCTGGCCATGCAGGACTCGTACGGCTCCGGCCTGGCCAACCAGATCGCCAAGACGGCAGAGGAGGCCGGCGCCAGCATCGTCGAGCGGGTGGACTACGACCCGAAGGCCGCGGAGTTCTCGGCCGACGTGGCCAAGATCAAGGCGAAGAACCCGAAGGCGATCGTGCTGATCGGCTTCGAGGAGGGCGCCAAGGTCGTGCAGGAACTGGTCAAGCAGGGCCTGACGGCCGACAAGGTGAAGTGGTACATGGTGGACGGCAACATGTCGAACACCAACTACCTGAAGATGCCCAAGGGCACGCTCAAGGGCGTCAAGGGCACCATCCCGGGCGCCGAGGCCCCCGACGAGTTCAGGAAGAAGCTGCTCGAGGTCAACAAGGACCTGGAGGACTTCACCTACGCCGCGGAGTCGTACGACGCCGCGATCCTGCTCGCCCTGGCCGCCGAGGCGGCCAAGGACGACAGCGGCAGGTCCATCGCGGGCAAGCTCGGCGAGGTCAGCAAGGGCGGCGAGAAGTGCAAGACCTTCAAGGACTGCGCGGACCTGCTCAAGAGCGGCAAGGACATCGACTACGACGGCGTCAGCGGCCCGGTCGAGTTCGACGACGCCGGTGACCCGTCCGTGGCCACGATCGGCGTCTACCAGTACGGGGACGACAACAAGTACCCGGGCAAGGCACTGGAGTACCGCACAGGCAACATCGCGGGCTAATCGCCGAAGCCGCACGCCTTCAGCGCGTAAGCGATGAGGCGGTCCTGCAGCGGCTTGGGCGGCACCACGATGACCACGCGTTCCTCGCCCCCGTCGAGCCTGGCCCGCACGGGGAACAGGAACGCCTTCTTGGCCTCGGCGAACGCGTGCCCGTCGCAGCGGCCTGGAGTGAGCGCGATCGGCGCCTCCAGCCGCTGCGTGGCCGCGTCGAGCGTGCCCAGGGGCTTGCGCTCCGGCGTGACGATGTAGTGGGTGGTGCCGCCCATGTCGTTGAGCGTGACCGCGCCGGGGCCGCGGCGCGTGATGACCAGGTCGCCGCGCATGGCCTTGCCGGACTCCTTCCACTCCGGGCCGAACTCAATGTTCACCGCCTGCTTGATCAGGAACGCCGAGCACTCGTCCCGCAGCAGCCTGGCCAGCAGCGGGTCCGGGTGCGGCACCGGGAAGACCACCTTGCGCGGCTGCCCGGAGCCGGTGCTGACGTGCGCGACGACCGTGGCGGGCTGCACGTCGGGCAGGCCTTGCTTGGAGCAGGCGGCGGCGCCGTACGGGATGCGGAGGTCCGTACGCTCGGTCCGCTTGATGGTGGCGTCGGTCCTGTGCGGCGGGAGCGTGGTGAAGGACGGCGTGACGAGCTGGACGTCGGCGACGTACACGGGCGTGTCAGTCGTGTTGCGGACGGCCACCTGGAGGGTGTGCATGGGCTCGTCAGAGCGCCATTGCGCCAGTGAGACGGACACGCCGGCGGGAGGATCGGCCGGGGGCGGTGAAGCCGGTGCGGAGGTGCTGCAGCCGGCAAGGAGCGTCGCCATGGCGAGGGGCAGCGTTATGCGCTTCACCTGCTGCACATTAAGCCTGCTTGCGCGCGTCCCGTAAGTTGAGGACTGATTACGACTCCGCATCCAAGTGCCGACAGTTCGTCCCTGCCCCTAGTACCAGCATGCTGCGGTTTTATACGTTTCCGTCATTCGATCGGGAACGCTCGGCGGTGCTGACGGATCCCGGCCTGGAATGAAGGAGACACTTCATGATCCGCATTGCTCCCGTGGGGCGGGCGCTGGCTGTCGTGGCTGCCACCAGCCTGGCCCTGACAGCCTGCGGCGGTGGCGGTAGCAACACCGCCACGCAGACCTCGCCATCGGCGCCGGCATCCTCGGCGGCACCCGCCACGAAGGGCGACGGCACTCTCACCCTAGGTACGCTGCTGCCGCAGACCGGCTCGCTCGCCTTCCTCGGCCCGCCCGAGTTCGCCGGGGTCGACCTGGCGCTCAAGGAGATCAACGAGGCCGGCGGCGTGCTCGGCAAGCCGGTCGCCAAGATCGACACGGACTCGGGTGACACGACGACCAACATCGCCTCGCAGTCGGTGGACAAGCTGCTGGCGCAGAAGGCCGACGCCATCATCGGCGCCGCGTCCTCGTCGGTGTCGGAGTCGGTGATCGACAAGATCACCGGTGCGGGCGTGGTGCACTTCTCGCCGGCGAACACCTCTGACGTGTTCACCACGATCAACGACAGGGGTCTGTACTTCCGTACGTCCCCGCCGGACAAGCTGCAGGGCCGCGTGCTCGGCGACCTGATCGTGGCCGACGGCAACGACACCGTCGCCATCCTGGCGATGCAGGACTCCTACGGCACGGGCCTGGCCGACCAGGTGCAGAAGACCGTCACCGACGGCGGCGCCGAAGTGGTCGAGCGTGTCGACTACGACCCGAAGGCCGCCGACTTCTCGGCCGACGTCGCCAAGGTCAAGGCGAAGAACCCGAAGGGCATCGTCCTGATCGGCTTCGAGGAGACCTCCAAGGTCGTGCAGGAGCTCGTCAAGCAGGGCCTGCCGGCCGACAAGCACAAGTGGTACATGGTGGACGGCAACACGTCCAACACGAACTACGTGAAGATGCCTAAGGGCACGCTGACCGGTGTCAAGGGCACCATCCCCGGCGCCGCGGCTCCGGAGGACTTCCAGAAGAAGCTGCTCGAGGTCAACAAGGACCTGGAGGACTTCAGCTACGCCCCCGAGTCGTACGACGCGGCCAACCTCATCGCGCTGGCCGCCGAGGCCGCCAAGAGCGACGCGGGCACCGACATCGCCACCAAGCTGGGCGAGGTCAGCAAGGGCGGCGAGAAGTGCAAGAGCTTCAAGGAGTGCGTCGACCTGCTGAAGGCCGGCAAGGACATCGACTACGACGGCGTCAGCGGTCCGGTCGAGTTCAACGACGCCGGTGACCCGGCGGTCGCCACCATCGGCATCTACCAGTACGGGGACGACAACAAGTACCCGATCAAGGCCCTCGAGTACCGCACCGGCAACATCGCCGGCTAAGCGGTAGACCTCTGGAGAAAGGCCCGGCCATCGGCCGGGCCTTTCGCTATGTGCAGCCCGCCACGATCTGGTCGGCCGCGGCCCGGTACTGCTTCAGCAGCGCCACCTGCCGCTCACGCGGCACGTCGTTCCTGGACAGCCCCGCGGTCGTCGTCCTGACGGTCTCCACAGCCCCCTTCAGCGAGGCGGGCAGCCGGTCGCCGAACTGCAGCGTGATCCCGCGGGCCTCGGCCAGGCGGCCGATCACGGCGTCCTCGAAGTGCTGCCGCTCCTCCCGCCCCTTCGGCTCCAGCATGAGGTTCGCGTACCCGATGGCGGACACCACCCGGGCGCAGGGGCTGTCCGACGGGTCGCCGCCGGTGCTGTACTGCTCCCTGGCGGGCGCAGGGGAGCATCCGGCCACCAGGATGAGCGCCACTGCCGCAAAACGTCTCACAGTGCACATTAAAGAACGGCGCAGGGGCTCGAGGGAGCCCCTGCGCCGTTCTCCAACGGTGATTTATGCCTTGGCCAGCGTGCCCAGGTACAGCTCGATGACCTTCGGGTCGTTGGCCAGTTGCTGACCGGTGCCGGTGTAGGCGTTGCGGCCCTGGTCGAGGACATAACCGCGGTGGCAGATCTGCAGGCAGCGGCGCGCGTTCTGCTCCACCATGATGATGGTGACGCCGGCCTTGTTGATCTGCTGGGCCTGGATGAACACCAGGTCCTGCAGCTTGGGCGACAGGCCCGCTGACGGCTCGTCGAGCAGCAGCACCGACGGCTCGGTCATCAGGGCCCTGGCCATCGCCACCATCTGCCGCTCACCGCCGGACAGGGACCCGGCGCGTTGCTTGCGCCGCTCCTTGAGCGCGGGGAACAGCTCGGCCACGAACTCGAACCGCTCCTTGAACTTCCCCGGCACCTGGAAGGCGCCCATCTCGAGGTTCTCCTCGATGGTGAGGCTGGGGAAGACGTTGTTGGTCTGCGGCACGTAGCCGACGCCGCGGGAGACCAGCGAGTGCGCCTTCATGTTCGTGATGTTCTCACCCTTGAGCAGCACCGTGCCGCTGCGGATGTTGACCAGTCCGAAGATGGCCTTGAGCAGCGTCGACTTTCCGGCGCCGTTGGGACCGATGATGCCGATCAGCTCGCCCTCTTTGACGTAGAGGTCGGAGCCGTTGAGGATGTTGACGCCCGGCAGGTAGCCGGCGATCAGCTCGTCGCACCGCAGGACGGCGTCCTCGGCGCCCTCCAGGTGGGCGCTGCGGTCGGTGATGGCCGCCTGGGATTCAGGGACGGTCACTTCTGCGTCTCCTCTTCGATCTCGGCCTCCAGCGCCGCCTCAGCCTCGTGCAGCTGCGCCTCCAGCTCGCTCTCCGAGAGCGGAGCGTCGTGGTGGGCGCCCAGGTAGGCGTCGATCACGCGCTCGTCGGACATGATCGTCGACGGCGGGCCCTCGGCGATCACCATGCCCTGCGCCATGACGATCACCCAGTCGCTGATGTCGCGGACCATGTCCATGTCGTGCTCGACGAACAGCACCGTCATGCCCTGCTGGCGCAGGTCCTTGACGTGGCCGAGCAGCGACTGGGTCAGCGCCGGGTTCACGCCCGCCATCGGCTCGTCGAGCATGACCAGCTCGGGCCGGACCATGAGCGCGCGCGCCATCTCCAGCAGCTTGCGCTGGCCGCCGGAGAGCGACCCGGCGAAGTCGTCGCGCTTGGCGTCGAGCTTGAAGCGGGCCAGCAGCTCCTCGGCCCGCTCGGTGATCTCGTCCTCCTGCTTGCGCCAGAGGGGCGGCAGGAGGGCGTGCCAGAAGCTCTCGCCCACCTGGTGCTGGGCGCCCAGGCGCATGTTCTCCATGACCGTCAGCCTGGACAGCGCCTTGGTGAGCTGGAACGTGCGCACCATGCCGCTCCTGGCGACCCTGTGCGCCGGCACGCCGTTCATGGCGCGGCCGTTGAACGTCCACGCGCCCGCGTCGGCGGTGTCGAAACCGGTGAGCTGGTTGAAGAACGTGGTCTTGCCCGCCCCGTTGGGGCCGATCAGCGCCGTGATGGAGCCGCGCTGGACCTCGACGTGGTCCACGTCGACGGCGGTCAGGCCGCCGAAGCGGCGCACGACCTTGTCCACCACCAGGATCGGGTCCGGCTTGGGTACACCAGGCTCGCGCGCCATGTCTTTGAACGCGGCCAGCGCCGCGGCTTTCGCGCTGGCGGTCATCGTGTCATCGCGCATCGATGGCGATCTCCCTCTTGTCACCGAAGATGCCCTGCGGCCGGGCGACCAGCAACAGGATGAAGCCTAGACCAACCAGGGCGTAACGGACGGGGCCCACCTGGATGTTGGTCATGAACGGGATGTACCCGTTGGCCACAAGCTCCGCCAGCAGGTTGCCCACGAAGACGAACAGGACCCAGAAGATCATCGCGCCGACGACCGGGCCGAAAACGCGGGCGGCGCCGCCGAGGATGACGATGGTGTACGCGAAGAACGTCATCTCCGTACCGAACACGTCGGGCTGCACGGACCCGTTGTAGAGGCCGTAGAAGAAGCCGCCGAAACAGCCGATGATCCCTCCCAGCATCAGCGACTGCATCTTGTAGGCGAAGACGTTCTTGCCGAGGGCGCGCACGGCGTCCTCGTCCTCACGGATCGCCTTGAGCACGCGGCCCCATGGGCTCCTCATGAGCAGGAAGACCACCAGGCAGCAGAGCAGCACGACCGCCCATCCGACCGTGAGCAGCCACATCGTGCGCTCGTCGAAGCCGAACGGGCCTATGCCGTAACGGCCGGGGTCGTAGAGGAAGTTCATCGCGTAGAAGTCGCCGTTGAAGCCGCGCCGGCCGTCGGAGCCACCGAAGATGTCCTTGAAGTACACCGAGCGGAAGACGAGCCGGATGATCTCGGCCGCGGCGATGGTCACGATCGCCAGGTAGTCGGCGCGCAGTTGCAGCGTCGGGATGCCCATCAGGAGCGCCAGGAGCGCCGCGGCAGCCAGGCCGACGAGGACGCCGACCACGAACGGCAGGTTGAAGACGACGACCGTGACGGCCAGGCCGTACCCGGCCACGGCCATGAACGCCGCCTGGCCGAAGTTGAGCAGGCCGGTGTAGCCGAAGTGAATGTTGACGCCGATCGCGGCCAGGCCGTACACCACGGTCTCCCAGCCGATGGCGGCGTGGACGGTGGTGCTGAGAATCGTGAGCCAGTCCATGTGTTACCCCCGTCACCCGATCCGCTCGCGGCGGCCCAGGATCCCCTGCGGCCGGAAGAGAAGCACGATGATGAGCACGGCCAGCGCCCCGACGGACTTCAGCTCCGGCGGTACCCACAGCGTGGACACCTGGATGAACACGCCCACAACGAGCGAGCCGACCAGGGCTCCGAAGGCCGTGCCGAGCCCGCCGAGCGTGACGCCCGCGAAGATCAGCAGCAGGATGTCCTGGCCCATGGTGAACTTCAGCGACTGCGACAGGCCGAGCATGACGCCGGCCAGCGCGGCGATGGCGGCGCCCGCGGTCCAGATGATGCGGATGACGCGGTCGACGTTGATGCCGGAGGAGGCGGCCAGGGCCGGGTTGTCGGCCACGGCGCGCGCCGCCTTGCCGGTGCGGGTCTTCATGAGGGCGATGCCCACGATGACGAGGACCGTGAGCTCGATGCCGATGGCCCAGAAGTTCTTCGGCGCGGCGGTGATCGGGCCGACCGTGATGCCGGGCTGCGTGACGTAGTCGTTGAAGTTCTCGGTCTGCGGGCCGAAGAAGAACTGCAGGAGGTTCCGCAGCAGGATCGCCACACCGATCGAGATGATCATCATGGCGATGGTGCCGGTGCCGCGCTTGCGCAGCTGGCCCCAGAACAGCCGGTCCTGACCGTAGCCGAGCGCGCCCGCGACTATGACGGCGATGATCGCGGCGGGGATCAGCTGAATGCCGAAGCCGACGTTGAAGGCATAGGCGATGACCGCGCCGAGCGTGATCAGCTCACCGTGGGCGAAGTTCGTCAGGCCGGTCGTGCCGTAGATGAGCGACAGGCCGAGCGCGCCCAGGGCGATGATCAGTCCGAGGTTGACGCCCTCGAACGTCAGCTGCGCGGCCTGCTGCCAGAACGTGGTCCCGCCGTCGCTCTGCGGCGCCTGGCCGGGAGCGGCCTTCGGCTGCAGCGCGAACAGGACGGTGGAGCAGTTGCCCTCGTAGACCGTCGGCGTGCGGACGTTGTTGCCGCCGCGCACTTCGGCGTTCTGCGGAAGGCTGCCGACATCCAAGGTCACCTTGTACTTGCCCGGCTGCTCGACCTGAACGTCCCAGATGCCTTGAGCATTGGTGGTGGCCTCCTTGACGGGTTGCCCGCCTTCGGTGGTCACCGCGATTTTGGCGCCGTTCACTGGCTGGCCTTGGAGTTTGAGTGTCCCCCTCAGTCCCTGGCAATCGGCGGGACCCGCGTGGGCGGGTCCGGCCAGCAGGAAGATGAGTCCACCCAGGAAGGCCGTGAACGCGATCACGGCTCTGCGCAATGGTGCTCCCTCAAAGTTAGGTCAAGGCGGGGTTGTGCCCCTCCATCTCGACACGCGCGCATCGCAGGCAACTGGGATGCAATGGCGGGAGCCTATGCCGGTGCCGCCCGGTTCAGTACCGTTCGTCACCAATTAGTGACAACTGCGTGTCACTCATGTGAGGAAATAACACGCCAGGTCAGGGGCTAAATCTAGGTAGACGCCTGGCGTCGGCGGGATACGGATCGATAACGATCAGGGGGAATCTTGGACGAGCCCGCGGGGTGGCCTTTGGGGCCGTGCACGGAACATCCCGCGAATGCGGGGCCGACGCGTAATCTACCGGGCCTCCCCGCGGACTCGCGGGAACGTCCCCGCAAGCGGGGGCCGACACGTTATCTACTGGGCCTCCCCGCAGACTCGCCCGTCCGGACAACCGTAGCGAGCCGTGGGGGCGATGCGCAAAGGATCGGGAGAAGTGACCCGAGGGTCAGCGGTCGCGCAGCATGCAGGTGAGGCGGGAGGTGCAGACGCGTCGTCCCTGCTCATCGGTGATCTCGATGTCGTACGTCGCCAAAGTGCGCCCGCCGTGCAATCTGGTCGCGACACCTGTGACATACCCCGACGACGCCGCGCGGTGGTGGGTCGCGTTGATCTCGATGCCCAGGGCGAGGCGGTCGGGACCGGCGTGGATGGCCGCGGCCACCGAGCCCAGCGTCTCGGCGAGCACCGCCGAGGCGCCGCCGTGCAGCAGCCCGTACGGCTGCGTGTTGCCCTCCACCGGCATCCGGCCCACGACCCGCTCAGGGCCGGCCTCGAGAAACTCGATCCCCATGCGCTGGGCCAGCGTGCCGTCGTGCATGCCGCTCAGGACAAGGAGATCCTGGGGGTTCGTCTGCGTCAAAGGGACGTCTCCACTCTTCCGAGCTCAGGTTTTCTGTCGCAGTCGCAGACTAGGCTGCGGGTGTGCCGAAGAGTGAAGTGACCCCCAACCGCCCGTGCCTGTTGCTGCTCGACGGGCATTCGCTGGCCTACCGCGCGTTCTACGCGCTCAAGGACGCCAACCTCATGACCACCGACGGTCAGCACACCGAGGCGGTCTACGGGTTCACCTCGATGCTGACCAACATCCTGCGCGACGAGCAGCCGACCCACGTGGCGGTGGCCTTCGACAGGTCGGAGCCGACGTTCCGCCATGAGGAATACTCCGACTACAAGGCCAACAGGAGCGAGACGCCGGAGGACTTCCGCGGCCAGATGCAGCTCATCTTCGAGCTGCTCGACACCGTCCGCATCCCGCGCCTGTCCAAGGCCGGGTTCGAGGCCGACGACCTCATCGCCACGCTCGCCACCCGCGCCTCCGCGCAGGGGATGAACGTTCTCATCGTCACCGGCGACCGCGATGCGCTGCAGCTGGTCAACGAGCACGTCACCGTCCTGATGACACGGCGCGGCATCAGCGACATGACCAGGTTCACACCCGAGGCGGTCGAGGAGAAATACGGCCTGACCCCGGCGCAATACCCGGACTTCGCGGCCCTGCGCGGCGACCCCAGCGACAACCTGCTGAGCATCCCCAGCGTGGGGGAGAAGACCGCGGCCAAGTGGGTGCGCGAGTTCGGCTCCCTGACGGACCTCGTCGACCGGGTCGACGAGGTCAAGGGCAAGGTCGGCGACAAGCTGCGCGAGCACGTCGCCCAGGTGCTGATGAACCGGCGGCTCACCGAGCTGCTGCGCGACGTCCCGCTGGAGGTCGAGCTCGAGGACCTCAAGCAGGGCACCTGGGAGCGCGAGGAGATCAACAAGCTGTTCGACACCCTGCAGATCCGCGGTGAGCTGCGCGAACGCGTGTTCAAGGTGCTCGGCACCGGCGAGCAGGAGCCCGACCAGGGTTTCGAGGTCGAGACCGTGCTCCTCGGCCCCGACCGCGTGGCAGGCTGGCTGGCCGCGCTGCCCGAGGGCCGCGCCGGGCTCGCCTTCAAGGGCGTCTACGGCAGCGGCACCGGGCGCATCGACTCCATCGCCATCGCCTCGCCCGCCGGCGCCGCCGCCCACATCGACCCCATCAAGCTCACTGAGGCCGACGAGGCCGCCCTGCGGGCCTGGCTCGCCGACGACACCAAGCCCAAGGCCGTGCACGACGCCAAGGGGCCCATCCTGGCCCTCTGGGCGCAGGGCATGGAGCTGCGCGGCCTCAGCTGCGACACCGCCCTGGCCGCCTACCTGGCGATGCCGGGGCAGCGCACGTTCGCGCTGGAGGACCTGGCCCGCCGCTACCTCAACCGCGACCTGCGGGCCGAGGAGGAGTCCACCGGCCAGGCCGCGCTGTTCGGCGACGACGAGGACGCCCCGGCCAAGGACCTCGCGCTGCGCGCCCACGCCGTGCGCGAGCTCGCCGAGGCCCTGGAGCGGTTCCTCGCCGGGCGTGGCGGCACCCACCTGCTCGGCGACGTGGAGCTGCCGCTGCTGGGCGTGCTGGCCGAGCTGGAGCGCGCGGGCATCGCCGTCGACAGCGAATACTTCGCCGGCCTGGAGGCCGAGTTCGGCGCCGCGGTCAAGCACGCCGTGGAGGAGGCACACCGCGCTGTCGGCGAGCAGTTCAACCTGGGCTCGCCCAAGCAACTGCAGGAGATCCTCTTCACCAAGCTCAAGCTGCCCAAGACGAAGCCGATCAAGACCGGCTACAGCACCGACGCCGACCAGCTCGCCTGGCTCGCCACCCAGACCGACCACGAGCTGCCGACGATCATGCTGCGCCACCGTGACCAGCAGAAGCTGCGCACCACGGTCGAAGGGTTGATCAAGGAGATCGGCGACGACGGCCGCATCCACACCACGTTCAACCAGATCATCGCCGCAACGGGACGGCTGTCCTCGGAGAAGCCCAACCTGCAGAACATCCCGATCCGCACCGCCGAGGGCCGCCGCATCCGGCAGGGCTTCGTCGTCGGCGAGGGCTACGAGACGCTGCTGACGGCCGACTACAGCCAGATCGAGCTGCGCATCATGGCCCACCTGTCGGGCGACGAGGCGCTGATCGCCGCCTTCGAGTCCGGGCACGACTTCCACCAGGCCACCGCGGCGCGCGTGTTCGACCTGCCGCCCGAGCAGGTCGACGGCGACCTGCGGGCCCGCATCAAGGCGATGAACTACGGCCTGGCCTACGGCCTGTCCGACTTTGGGCTGGCCGGGCAGCTCAACATCGCGGTGTCGGAGGCGCGGGCGCTGAAGGAGGAATACTTCGAGGAGTTCGGCGGGGTGCGCGACTTCCTGCACGCCATCGTCTCCCAGGCGCGCATCGACGGCTACACCGAGACCATCATGGGCCGCCGCCGCTACCTGCCCGACCTCACCAGCGACAACCGCCAGCGCCGCGAGATGGCCGAGCGGATGGCGCTCAACGCCCCCATCCAGGGGTCGGCCGCCGACATCATCAAGGTCGCCATGCTCCATGTGCATCAGGCGATCCGCGAGGAGAAGCTGGCCTCCAGGATGTTGCTGCAGGTCCACGACGAGCTCGTCTTCGAGGTCGCGCCAGGGGAGCTGGAGCAGCTCAAGCAGCTCGTGTGCGACCAGATGAACGCCGCCTACCACCTGCGGGTGCCGCTGGAGGTCTCCGTGGGTGTCGGCCGCACCTGGGAGGACGCCGGGCACTGACCTTTCCGCGCGGCCGCTCGGGAGGCTGGAGCCGGGGTGCCGGCCTCTCGCGCCGGCCGCTCGGGAGGGTGAGCAGGCGCGCCGGCCGCTCGGGGCGCCTGTGTCCTGCACTGGCCGCTCGCGGAGCCTGGCCTTAGGGCGATCTGCACTACTCTGGAGTGTCTTTTACCCCAGCGGCACGGGAGTGTTGTGCGGATATCAGCGTCCCTCACGCGGATCATCGGCATCGCGAACGTCCTCGTGATCACTGTGGCGATCATCGGGCTGAGCCTCATGCCGTCCGGGGACCGGCCGCACGTCAAGCCACCGGTCGAGGCCAAGGTGCAGAACACCGTCCCGCCGCTCACCCCGACGCCGGTCGGCCAGCCGCCCGGGGTGGTGGCCACGCCCGAGTTCGCCAAGCAGGTCGGCGCCAACGAGTCAGGGCTGGTGCCGGTCCTGATGTACCACCGGATCCTCCGCAAGCGGATGGCCTCACTCGACCGCACGCCCGTCCAGCTCAGGAAGGAGCTGGAGAAGCTGGCGAAGCGGGGGTACGTGCCGATCAGCGCCAGGGAGTTCGCCACCGGCGACATCCATGTGCCGGCGGGCAAGTTCCCGGTGGTGCTGACGTTCGACGACGGGCATCCCAGCCACTTCGCGCTGGACGCGAGCGGCAACCCCGCTCCTGACACGGCCGTGGCCGTGATCCAGGACGTGGCCGCCCGATACCCGGGGTTCCGGCCGGTCGCCACGTTCTGGATCAACAAGGAGCCGTTCGGGCTGCGCGACCACGCCTCCCAGGCCGCCGCCGTACGGTGGCTGGTCGAGCACGGCTACGAGGTGGCCAACCACACCTGGGGCCACCCCAACCTGCGCGCGCTCAAGAGGAAGCGGGTCCGCGAGCAGATCGTCCGGCTCGAGCGTCTGCTCAAGAAGCTCGGCATGCCGCCGTCCAAGACCATGGCGCTGCCGTACGGGTCGTTACCGCGCGACAAGAAGGCGGCTCGGACCGGGGCTTGGGATGGCACACGGTATGATTTCGCCGGCGTGTTCCTCGCCGGAGCGGAGCCGTCGCTTTCGCCCTACGCGAAAAAATTTGATCGAGGGGCGATCCAGCGGATCCAGAGCAACGGCAAGAAGGGCGAGTGCCGCAAGTGGTGCTCGCAATACTGGCTGGACTGGCTGGACAGGCACCCTGGCGAGCGCTACGTCTCCGATGGAGACCCCGACCGGATCTCCATGCCGGAGCGACTTCGGGGTAATATCGACGCCAAGCGAGGGCTCCAGGTCATCGCGTACTGATGGCTCCTTGGATTGACCTCGCGCGTCAGGTCTCATATGCTGATCGCTGCGCTGTGGGCTCGCGCGCGCCTCAGACGGAGCGGGCTCGCGCTCGGTCACGTCGATGTCGTCATTCCTCGGCTTGATGCGGAAGAGGGCCTGCCGCGCATCCGCCACATCGACATCCTGTCCGCGTTCGGAGCAATTCCACACATGACGTCCAGCACTGAGGCCACCTCGAGCACCCCGCAGGTAGCGGTCAACGACATCGGGTCCGAGGAAGCCTTCCTCGCCGCGATCGACGAGACCATCAAGTACTTCAACGACGGTGACATTGTTGAGGGCACCGTCGTCAAGGTCGATCGAGACGAGGTCCTTCTCGATATCGGCTACAAGACCGAGGGTGTCATCCCCTCGCGTGAGCTTTCCATCAAGCACGATGTCGATCCCGCTGACGTCGTGGAAGTCGGCGAACACGTCGAGGCCCTGGTTCTCCAGAAGGAGGACAAGGAGGGCCGGCTGATCCTGTCCAAGAAGCGCGCCCAGTACGAGCGCGCCTGGGGCACGATCGAGAAGATCAAGGACGAGGACGGCATCGTCACCGGCACCGTCATCGAGGTCGTCAAGGGTGGTCTCATCCTCGACATCGGCCTCCGTGGCTTCCTCCCGGCGTCCCTGGTCGAGATGCGCCGTGTCCGCGACCTGCAGCCGTACGTCGGCCGTGAGCTCGAGGCCAAGATCATAGAGCTCGACAAGAACCGCAACAACGTGGTCCTGTCGCGCCGTGCCTGGCTCGAGCAGACGCAGTCGGAGGTCCGCCAGACCTTCCTCAACACCCTCCAGAAGGGTCAGGTCCGCAAGGGCGTCGTCTCCTCGATCGTCAACTTCGGCGCCTTCGTCGACCTCGGTGGGGTCGACGGCCTGGTCCACGTGTCCGAGCTGTCCTGGAAGCACATCGACCACCCGTCCGAGGTCGTCGAGGTCGGCCAGGAGGTCACGGTCGAGGTCCTCGACGTCGACATGGAGCGCGAGCGCGTCTCCCTGTCGCTCAAGGCGACCCAGGAAGACCCGTGGCAGCAGTTCGCCCGCACCCACCAGATCGGCCAGGTCGTGCCGGGTCGCGTCACCAAGCTGGTGCCGTTCGGCGCGTTCGTCCGGGTCGAGGAGGGCATCGAGGGCCTGGTCCACATCTCCGAGCTGGCCGAGCGCCACGTGGAGATCCCGGAGCAGGTCGTCCAGGTCGGCGACGAGATCTTTGTCAAGATCATCGACATCGACCTCGACCGTCGCCGCATCAGCCTGTCGCTGAAGCAGGCCAACGAAGGGGTCGGGACCGAGGTCGAGTTCGACCCGACGCTCTACGGCATGGCGGCGACCTACGACGACCAGGGCAACTACATCTACCCCGAGGGCTTCGACCCGGAGACCGGGGAGTGGCTCGAGGGCTTCGACAAGCAGCGCGAGGAGTGGGAGCGGCAGTACGCCGAGGCCCAGCAGCGCTTCGAGGCTCACAAGAAGCAGATCGAGGAGGCCCGCAAGGCCGAGGCCGAGGCGGGCGAAGCCGCTCCCTCGTCCTACAGCGGCGAGACGCAGCCCCAGCAGGGCAGCACCTCGACGTCGGCTCCGGCCAGTGGCGCGCTCGCCTCTGACGAGGCGCTCGCGGCGCTGCGCGAGAAGCTCGCGGGTGGCCAGAGCTAAGGCATCCCAGCCTTCTTGAAAGGCCCCGCACGGGTTGACCGTGCGGGGCCTTTTGCGTGTTCGCCCGGTGGTGGTGCCGGGCCTTCGGTGTGGTCGCCGCCTTGCGGCGTGCGCTCGGGGATGCACCTCATGGCGTTGGCGCGATCGGGAGCTAATGCGGAACGAACCTTGCCGCGTTCGGTCCTAACGTCGTGGGCATGGACGAGATCAACGGTTTCCGCATCGACATCCCGCAGGCCGACATCGACGACCTCAGGGACCGGCTGCGGCGTACCAGATGGGCCGGGCAGCTGCCCGGAGGGTGGGGCCGGGGAGTGCCGGTCGAGTACCTGCGCGAGCTGGCCGCCTATTGGGCCGGCGGGTTCGACTGGCGCGCGCAGGAGGCAAGGCTGAACGTCTTCCCGCAGTTCACCACCGAGATCGACGGGCAGACCATCCACTTCGTGCACGTGCGCTCCCCGGAGCCGGACGCGCTGCCGCTGATCATCACGCACAGCTGGCCGAACTCCGTCGCCGAGTTCCTCGACGTCATCGGCCCGCTCACCGACCCGCGGGCCCACGGGCTCGACCCCGACGTGGCCTTCCACGTGGTCGCGCCGTCGCTGCCCGGGTTCGCGTTCTCGCCGTTCCCGGAGCCCGCCGACGAGCGGCCGTGGAGCATCGAGCGGGTGGCGCGCACGTGGGCCGAGCTGATGCGCAGGCTCGGGTACGACCGGTACGGCGCGCACGGCAACGACGCGGGAGCTCTGGTCACGCCGCAGCTGGCCGCGCTGGACCCCGAGCACGTGGCCGGCGCGGTCATCACGGCCGGGCTCGGCATCCCCACCGGGGACCCCGCCGAGCTCGAGGGGGCGAGCGAGGAGGAGCTGGCCGAGCTGAAGAAGATGGCGGACCTGATGGCCGGCGGCAGCGGCTACGGGCCCTATCTGGCCGCCCGGCCGCAGACGCTCGCCTACGGGTTCGCGGACTCGCCGGTGGCGCAACTGGCCTATCTGGTCGAGCGGTTCAAGGAGTTCGACGGCTGGGGATCGGAGGCCGAGCCCATCGATCGCGACCTGGTGCTGACCAACGCCAGCCTGTACTGGCTGACGGGCACCGGCGGCTCGTCGTCGTGGACGTACTACGAAGGGGCGGCCGGCATGCCGATCGACCAGACGGTGGTGCCGACGGGGACCACCCATGGCGGGCCGGAGCTGCTGCGGCGGATCGCCGAGCGCAAGAACGACATCGTGTACTGGGGAGACGCCCACAGTCCCAGTCACATGGTGGCGATGGCGACGCCCGAGTCGCTGGTGGAGGGCGTCCGCGCATTTTTCCGGGTCATCGGGTAACCGGGTGTGCCCGATCCTCCTGGAGGCTGGCGCAGCCGAGATGTCCGCCGCGGCGACGCCGAACGGATAGGGTGCTGCGCGTGATGATCGAACGAGCGGTGGCGGCGGACGCGGGGGAGATCCTCACCGTGCAGCGGGCCGCGTACGTGAGCGAGGCCCAGCTCTACGGCGACCCGTACATCCTGCCGCTCGTCGAGTCACTGGAGCAGCTGCGGAAGGTCATCGAGACCGCCGTCGTGCTCAAGGCGCTCGACCAGGGCCGGATCGTCGGTGCCGTACGCGGGCAGGTGTCCGGCACCACCTGCGTGGTCGGCCGTCTTGTCGTCGCCCCGGACCGGCAGGGTCAGGGGCTGGGCACGGCCCTGCTGAGCTCGCTGCACGAGGAGGTGCCGGAGGCCACGGCGTTCGACCTGTTCACCGGGCACCTGTCGGAGGCCAACCTGCGGCTCTACCGTCGCCTGGGCTACCGGGAGACGCATCGCGAGCGGATGGACGATCATCTGACGATGGTTCACCTGCGGCGGCCGCGGCCAGATCGATCCCCTCCTCAGCGATGATCATGGCGCGGCCCATGTCGTCGTCGACCCAGCTCCAGCCCCACCGCCACTCCGAGCCGGCCGGATGCTCGGCGTTGAGCCGGGCGAGCACCGGCTGGAGCCTGGACGCGGGCACGACGATCTGGTGCCGGCCCCGCCAGGGGACGTACACGGGCGGGTCGAGCGGCGGCACCGGGACGCCGCGGTCGCGCAGTGCCTCGACGATCCGGGCCGGTTCCAGGCCGAACATGTGCAGCGGCGTCGCCTCCCTGTTCTGCGCCTCGTAGGCCAGCGCGAGCAGCCAGTGCTCGGGCGCCGGGCCCCGGACACCACCGGCCAGCGCCAGGCCGGTGGCGACGCCGTACAGCTTGTGGAAGGCCGGGTTGGCGAAACCGCCCGACCCGTGCCCGGGCCTCGTGCGGCGGTGCGGCATGCACTCCAGCGCCCGCGAGCGGTCCAGCCCGGCCTCGGCGAGCACGCGGGCGGCGATCGAGTCGCCGGCCAGCAGGGCCAGCACGATGTGCGGCGGCCCCACCCAGTCGTCGCCGACCGCCGTGGCCTGGTCGTGCGCCGCCCCTGCGATCGTGGTCGTCATACTTCGATGATGACCCCGTTCGGCAGGATGGTGGATAGGCTTTGCCGGTGTTGAAGATTGGGCTCACCGGCGGCATCGGCTCCGGCAAGAGCGAGGTGTCCAAGCGGCTCGCGGCCAGGGGAGCCGTCGTGATCGACGCCGACAAGATCGCGCGTGAGGTGGTCGAGCCCGGCACGGTCGGCCTGGCGCGGGTGGTGGCCGCGTTCGGGGACGAGGTGCTGCACCCCGACGGGTCGCTCAACAGGGAGAAGCTCGGGTCCATCGTCTTCGCCGACTCCGAGCGGCTGGCGGCGCTCAACGCGATCGTCCATCCGCTGGTGGGGGAGCGGGTGGCCCAGCTGCAGGGCGCGGCGGCCGACGACGCGATCGTCGTGTACGACGTGCCGCTGCTGGCGGAGAACAAGCTGGCCCCGATGTACGACGTGGTCATCGTGGTGGACGCGGCCAACGACGTACGCATCAGGCGGCTGGCCGGGCACCGGGGGATGGCGGAGGCCGACGCCAAGGCGCGCATCGCGGCGCAGGCGAGCCGGGAGGACCGGCTGGCGGTCGCGGACGTCGTGGTCCCGAACGAGGGCTCGCTGGAGGAGCTGGACGCGCGGGTGAGCGAGGTGTGGGAGGAGCTGCGCCGGCGCGCCGCCCGCGGTTGACAGCGCGGCCCCCGGGTTGGGGCGTCGCGCTCAGGCGGCGGCAGGAGCGGCGAGCCTGCGCCCGAGAGCCTGGGAGCCGAGGGACAGCGCCTGAGAGCCTGCGCTAGTCGGCCTCGTCGGCCTCGTCGGACTGGACGGTCGCCGCGGACGGGGAAGCCGTCGGCGGCATGCCGGTCGGGGACCCCCGGGGGCTCGTGGGGCTGCTCACGAGCGTGTCGCTGGTGTGCTGGCTGGCGACGGACGTCTTCCGGGGGCGGACCACGCGCGGGCGGACGGAGCGCGGCCGGGGTTCTCGGGTCCGTGTCACTTGCGCCCCCTGCGGCCGGATCTCCCCCGGAGCGGCCGGAGGGCGGGTGGTCGCCGGGGTGCTGGTGGCCGGAGCGGCAGGCGCCGGGGTGGTGGTG
>NZ_VCKY01000469.1 GCF_005889735.1 Nonomuraea turkmeniaca | reverse complement strand
CCGCCCGTCCCCTCCACTGACCTCGTCGGCCGGGAGGCGGAGCTCCGGGAACTGCGCGCGCTGCTGACCCGCGAACGCCTCGTGACCCTGCTCGGCCCCGGCGGCGTCGGCAAGACCCGCCTGGCCATCGCCGCCGCCGCGGCGTCGTCGTGCGCGTTCGTGTCCTTGGCCGGGGTAGGCCAGGATGCCGCCGTCACGACGCTCGCCCGACGTCTCGGCGTGGACCTCTCCCCGCAGCGCCCCGCCCTTGACCTGCTGCTGGCGGCCCTGTCCGGGCGCGAGCACCTCCTCGTGCTGGACAACCTCGAACACCTGCCGGCCTTCGACGCGGTCATCGCCCGGATCATGCGCACCGCTCCGGGGGTGCGGATCCTCGCGACCAGCAGGCGCCGTCTGGACGTGCCCGGGCAGGTGTCGTTCGAGGTGGCGGGCCTGCCGGGCCCGGCGGCTGAGGCGTTGTTCGTGTGCAGGGCGGCACGGGCGCAACCGGCGTTCGACCCGGACCGGCACGCCGCCCCGATCGCCGCGATCTGTGCCGCCACCGGCGGCCTGCCCCTGGCCATCGAGCTGGCGGCCGGCCTCCTGCGCGCGGTGCCGCCCGCCGACCTGGCCCAGCGCCTCAGCACGGACGCCGGCCTGCTGTCAGCCGACGGGCCGGCCGCCAGGTCGCGGCACGCCCGCATGCGTACGGTCTTCGAGACCTCCTGGCGGCTGCTCGACCCGGCCGGGCGGGCGGCGCTGGCGGCGCTGTCGGTGTTCAGCGGCGGCTGCACGCTGCGTGCCGCGCTGGAGGTGGCCAGGACCACGCCGCACGTGCTGGTCCGCCTGGTGGATCACAGCATGATCCAGCTCACCCCGTCCGGCCGGTACGTCCTGCACCCCCTCATCCAGCAGTTCGCCGCCGGCCACCTGGCCCCCGGGGAGCGCCGCGCGGCGCGGGAACGGCTCGCCGCCCACTTCGCCCATCTGCTCGACCGGCACGCCGCCGCCCTCCAGGACGCCTCCGACGCCGAGGTCACCCGCGTGCTGGGCGTGGAGATGGACAACATCCGCCTGGCCTGGGCGGTGTCCGGCCAGCCCGGCTTCCTCGACCGCTACTGGGTGTTGTGCCTGCGCCTGCGCCTGTACGAGGAGTCCGGCGCCGTCGTCCTTCGCCACCTCGCCCGCACGACCGAGGCCCCGTGCCTGCGGGCGCGGTGGTTGCGGATGGCGGGCGTGAGCGAGCACCAGCTGGCCAGGGAGCGCGAGGCCACCCGCCTGGCCAGGGCGGCGCTCGACACGGTGGGCGAGCCGCTCCCGACGTCCCGCCCCGGCCTCGCCGCCGCCGTCTTGACCGCCGCCGCCCGCCAGTTCCTCCACCGCGTCCTGCCGATCCGCCGCTCAGGCACCTCCGCGGAGGCCGAGACGGCGCAGGCGCTGACGTTCCTCGCGCGGCTGGCCTACCACCAGCAGGACCTGCCCACGATGCTGGCCGCCTCGTTACGCCAGCTCAACGCCGCCGACCGGACGCCGGACCCGGCCCTGCGCGCGGAGGCGTACGCGAACTTCACCGCCATCGCCCGCGTGGCCGGGTTGCACCGCCTGGCCACCCGTTACGGCGCCCTCGCCGATCGATCGCTGGGCGACATCGACCACCCGACGGAGCCGGCGAGCCGCGCGCGCCTGGCCAGGGGCCTGGACCTGCTCGCGGCCGGCGACTTCGAGGGCGCGCGCGGTATGTTCGCCGAGTGCCGGGCCAGGACACTCGACCCCCGTGTGGCGGAGAACTGCGTGGGGATGCTCGCCGAGACGGCCCTCTGGCGCGGCGACTTCGAGCAGGCGGCGGACCTGTTCGCCGACACGGCGGAGCAGGCGGCCAGGCGGGTGGGCGGCGACGACATCGGCCGCCACTGGTGCCTGATCGGCCAGGCCGAGGCGCTGCTCCGGGTCGACGGGACGAGCGCGGAGCGGATCGGCGAGGTGCTGGCGGCGGCCCGCGCCTCGACCGACCGCCGCCGCGCCCACGAGCAGCGACTCGGCCTGCGCGACGGCCCGGTCATGCCGGTGATCCAGGAGATGCGCCTGCTCACGGCCGCGGCCCGCCTCGGGCGCAGTGACCCGGGGCAGGCGCTGGCCAGGGTGCTGGAACTGGCCGCCCGCCTGCCGTCGGCCCAGCGCGGCATGCTGGAGTGCTGGACCGGCCTGGCCGAACTGCTGGTGTCCCTGCCCCCGGACGCCGCCACGGCGCGCCGGCTCGACCGGCACCTGGCCGGGTTCCAGTCCGGCCACCCCGGCGCCGCGGCCCGCATCGGCTGGGCCCGCGCCCTCGTCCTGGCCCACGGGGGACGGCGCAAGGCCGCGGCGAAAGCAGCGGAACAGGCCATGAGAACGGCCGAGCGGCTCTGCGCACCGTACGATCACCGCAGGGCGAAGGACCTGACCGAGCGCCCGGCCGGCTGCGGGGTTCTTTAGGGCTTTCGCGCCGGACGCACGCCGGCCGGCGACGCGCGGGCGACGTGCCGCCTGGGAGCAGATCGGTGCAGCCCTCGGCATGGACGCCTCGACCATGCGGCGAGCCCTCACCACGGGCACCGGCGCACCAGTCCCGGCGAAAACCCGTCCTCGCAGGCATGACCAGCGAATCGGGCCACGCCGCTTAACCGCAGCTCAGCCCACGTAGCTCAATATTCCAGCGGCACACGGCGGGCGGTGCGGATCGGGATCTTGTGAACCGTGCCACCGATACTCTATAAGTGGTAGTACTACGACTTGTAGAGTAAGGGAGATGGCCGGTGCGGGTGATAGTGGTGGGGGCGGGGATCAGCGGG
>NZ_VCKY01000468.1 GCF_005889735.1 Nonomuraea turkmeniaca | reverse complement strand
CCGTCAAGATCACCCCCACTGAGGGCAGCGCCAAGGTCAGCCCCGACAAGAAGATCGTCGTCACCGCCGCCGGCGGCGCCCTCGAGGACGTCACCGTCGCCGCCGGCGACGAGCAGATCGAGGGCCGCTACAACGCCGACAAGACCCGCTGGGTCTCCAAAACCCCGCTCAAGCCCTCCACCGACTACGCCGTCACCGCCAAGGCCGGCGCCACTACCGCCACCAGCGCCTTCCGCACGGCCAAACCCCAGCGCGCCCTGCAGATCATCGACGTGACCCCCAACGCCAAGGGCGAGACCCTCGGCGTCGGCGCCCCCATCATCGTCACCTTCAACCAGCCGGTCGCCAGCAAGGCCACCATCGAACGCGCCCTCGAGGTCGACGCCGAAAAACCCGTCGAAGGCGCCTGGCGCTGGGTCGACGACACCAAGGCCATCTACCGCACCGCCAAATACTGGCCCGCCCACCAGAAGGTGAAGTTCAACGCCCGCATCACCGGCATCAAGGGCGGCAAGGGCCTGTACGGCACCAAGGACTACACCGCCACCCTCAAGATCGGCGCCAAGCAGATCAGCAAGGTCGACACCCGCACCAAGCGCATGTACGTCTACCAGGACGGCAAACGCGTGCAGACCATGCGCATCAGCGCCGGCATGGCCACCACCCGCGAATACACCACCACCTCCGGCGTCCACCTCACCATGGAACGCGGCAACCCCGTCCGCATGATCTCCCCCGGCCGCAAAAAGGGCGACCCCGGCTACTACGACGTGATGATCAATCACGCCGTCCGCATCTCCAACTCCGGCGAGTACGTCCACGCCAAGAACAACGTCTGGGCCCAAGGCGTGCGCAACGTCAGCCACGGCTGCATCAACGCCCGCCCCGACCAGGCCAAATGGTTCTTCGACAACGTCCAGCGCGGCGACGTCGTCACCATCGTCGGCACCAACCGCGAACTGGAGTGGAACAACGGCTGGGGCTATTGGCAGATGTCGTTCAAGGAGTGGAAGAAGGGCAGCGCCCTGAACGGCAAGGCCTGACCCGCGCCATGGACGGTGGGCAACGGCGAGCCAGAACCGAGGCGGATGCCTGAGGCCCTTCCCCGTCCGGCCACACAATATCGAGACCTGGGGCAACGGCACCTACTTCTCCTCGTGGGGGCCGTCAACGGCGCGGGCTTGAGCGCCCCCCACGCCGAGGAAGTCTCGCGCGAGGCGGTGCGGTTGCTCCGCCGGGCGCTGACTCGTAGACCGAGAGCCAATAGCGTCAGGGCATGCGGCTCCCTCTCCGGGACGAGACGGCCGCACACATGACCCCGGCCGACAAGCTCTACAGTGGCGGCGTGGACATCCGCGAAGGAACAACCGACGACATCCCCGCCGTCCTGGCCATGTTCGACGGCGCCGTCGCCTGGCTGACGGCCCAAGGACGCACCGGCCAGTGGGGCAGCCGTCCCTTCACCGGCGACCCCCGCCGCACCCAGCAGATCACCGGCTGGGCCGCCGGCGGCGGCATGCGCATCGCCGACATCGGCGGCGCCCCCGCCGGTTGCGTCGTCGTCGGCCCCGCCCACGACTACGTCACCCCCGCCGCCGAACCCGAGCTCTACATCCAAGCCCTGGTCACCGACCGCCGCTACGCCGGCCGCCAGGTCGGGCGCACCCTGTTGGACTGGGCCGCGCAGCACGCCCGCACCGGCGGCCTGGCCCTGCTGCGCGTCGACTGCTACGCCGGCGACGACGGCCGCCTCGTCGCCTTCTACGAAAGCTGCGGCTTCACCCGCGCCGAACCCTTCACCGTGGGGGAGTGGCCCGGCATGCTCCTGCACCGCCGCCTGTGACCCCTCCGCCACGTGGCAGCGCGGAGACACCCTGATCGGTGTGACCGAACCGAAGATGACAAGCCCCGGCGGGCATCGGCGGCTGCACGGTGGCCTGCGTCAGTCCGCAATGGCTGGTACGGATCCACTGACGTCGAAAGGGTCTGCGCCGCGGTGTCCTTCGCCTGCCTTCCTGCCGCATCCCTGCCAGGCGCGTGCGGGTGCCTTCATGCGCTGACGAAGGTGGTGCCGATGTCTGCCATCCGCTCGACGGCGAAGGCCGGGTCCAGCAGTGCCTCGGGGGTATGGATGCCGCGCGGCACGGGTTCGCCGCGCAGACCGAGCAGGCGTTCCACACCGAGGGCGACGCCGAGTGCGGCCAAGGGACGCTGACCCGCGGAGGTGCACGAGGTAGCGGCTCGTGCTGAGCGGCTCACCCGCCGGCCCGGTTCCCTCGAGGTCGATGCGGACCTCGGTCGAGGCCGATGCGCCGCGCCGTCTGCTCGCGGATTCACCGACCGCGAAGCCGCCACCGCGCTGACCGACCTGATCATGAGCAGCCTCGACCCCCGAACAGGTCCGTGATGCAGGCACCAGATCGCACGGCGGACGCACACCGGAGGCGGCCGGCAGGCCCGTTCCCGCGTTCTCGCGACCACGGCACGGAGAGAACAGCCCATTACCCGAAAAGACGGCAAAGCTGCGGACATCTGCCTAGCACGTCACCGCGGCGGCCCGCTCTCACGCAGCAGCGGATGCGACCGCATCGCCACCTCCAACTCGCCCGGCAACTCATCACGGTAACGCCCCAGCGTCGACAGATCACTGTGCCCCAGCACCCGCCGCACCGCGTCCATGTCCACCGCATCGGCCAGCAAATGCGTCGCCGTCGTGTGCCGCAACCCGTGCGGCGTCACCGACCGCCGCTGATCCGGATCCACCCGCGCCTGCACCCGGTCGATCACCGCCTGCACGTCCCCACGCGCCAGCCTCCGCCCC
>NZ_VCKY01000467.1 GCF_005889735.1 Nonomuraea turkmeniaca | reverse complement strand
GTACAACATCACGCCCACCCCCGCCGCCACCAACCCCTGCCTGCCGTTCCAGTCGTCGCACACGTGGCTGATCCGCGGCGCCCGGCCCAGCGCCGCCTCGAGCTGAGCGATGGGGCCAAGACAGTCGGGATGGGTGCCGTCGATCCACGGATCCCCGGCCAGGTCCCGCAGCCGAACCCGGCCGCCCTTCGCCAGCGGATGACCGGCGGCCAGCGCGACCAGCAGCTCGTCCTCGTGCAGCGGCGTCAGGACCACCCCTGACGTGCCCGGAGAGCCGGTCAGGTCCCAGGAGGTCAGGAGAGTGATGTCGGCCGCACCGTCCAGTACGGCGGCGCACGGGTCGTGTTCGCCGGAGCGGACCGTGAGGGAGAGCTCAACGTCCGGGTGCCGGGCCGCGAACGAGCGGAAGCGGTCCGGCAGGTAGCTGGTGGCCGCGCTCGGGAACGCCGACACCCGGACCCGCCCCGCCTCGGCCGTCGCGAAGGCCCGCATCCGCGTTTCGAACAGCCTCATCCCCCGGAGCACCTCATCGGCCTGCTCCAGCGCCGCCCGCCCGGCGTCCGTCGGCCGCACGCCACGCGGCAGCCGTTCGAACAGCCGTACCCCCGTGTGCCGCTCCAGCGTCGCGATCTGCCGGGACACGGCGGGCTGCGTCATCGACAGCTCCTCGGCCGCCGCCGAGAACGACCCCAGCCTCCCGACCTCCATCAGCACCTTCAGCGACCACAGGTCAAGCATGCGCTCAGCTTATGAGTTCCATGCCGAACCTGCAGTGGTGCGCATGGCTGCCTGCCGGTCATGCTCGGCTCCATGAAGACAGAGACCGTGGACAATCACCAGTACGCCTGGCTGAGCGAGGTGCTTCCCCCGACGCCGCGGCGGGTGCTCGACGCCGGATGCGGACGTGGCGACCTGGCCGCCGAGCTGATGAGGCGCGGCCATGAGGTCACCGCGATCGACCTCTCACAGGAGGCCGTCGACGCGGCGCGGGCGGCCGGCGTGCCGGCGATCCGCGCCGACATCGTGAAATATCCCGACTCCGCCGACACCGGACCGGGCCCGGCGAGCGGCCCCGACTCGGCTGCCTTGATCGGCGACGATGGCGGATCGTTGTTCGACGTGGTCGTCATGTCGCTCTCGCTGCACCACATGCATCCGCTCGAAGCGGCACTGGACCGGGTGAAGATGCTGCTCGCAGAGGGCGGACTCCTCCTGGTGGACGAGTTCGCGTGGGACTGGGCCGACCGGGCCGCGGCCACCTGGTTCTACGATGCCGGATCGTTGCTAGCCGCCGCGGGAGTGGCGGACTTTCCGCGCGAGTCCAGCGGCGGTCCCCGGCGTGACTCGGCCGAGCGGTGGCGCGAGGCGCACGTGGACCACAGCCCCGCCGCGCACATGCTCGACGCCCTGGCCGAACGCTTTCAGGTCACGAGCATGCGACGGGAGCCGTACTTGTCGCGATATATCGGCGGAAAGCTGATGGACGGCCGTACCGAGCTCCTCGACGAGCTGTGGCGTATCGAACGGGACCGCATCGCAATGGGAGCGCTCCCGCCCACCGGCTTCAGGATGACGGCGCGAAAGATGTGACCAAAGTGAAAATTGTGACCTTACATGACCATGGGTCGTCAATTGTGAGAAGGGTCACACTTACATAACTAAGCCTGGGGTTCCAACAGGGGTTTCAGTCCTGACTGCACCCTTGATGGATCTTTACAACCAGACTGGCGTTTTGCCGAGCCTTGACGTTTCGGCGTAGCTTCTGGCGTCGCAGCAGCAAGCCATGCCGCCGCGAACCCGCATCGGTCCCGATGTGAGTCAGATAGAGATCCGCCGGTCGCCGCCGTACGTCCCCTTTGTCGACAGACCTTTGTCGAACAGAACAGCGGACGGCGACCTGCCGAGTCCGTGCAGCCAGGAGCACGGAGCCGGGGAACCATCGATCCCATTCCCTCGGGATCAGGGGTGAATCGGCGCGTATCGCGCCCTAGGGCGACTTCCAGGCCCGAATCCGTCAGCTAACCCGGTAGGCGTTCGTGGAAGACCCAAGGAGAAATCCTGTCTACCTCCCTGCAAAACCCCCGTCTGTCTCGCCTTGCCCTGAGTGGCGTAGCGCTAACCATGACCGTGACGGCCGGAGGTTTGATCCTCCATGCCCCGACGGCGCAGGCGGCGACAATCCGCGATTCGGCCGGTGCTTCCGCGGCCGAGGCCAGTACGACGGCTAGCTCAGCGACGTCGGCCAAGGCGCTCAGGATCGCCCGGCAGAAGGTGAAGGCCCGCAAGGCCGTCGCCGTCGCCAAGAACCAGATCGGTGACCCGTACCGTTATGGGGCTACAGGTCCTGGTTCGTTTGACTGCTCCGGCCTGACCCAATTTGTCTGGAAAAAGGCCGGAGTGAAGATCCCCCGCGTGGCGGCCAGCCAGTTCGCCGGCATCAAGAAGAAGGTCTCCTGGAAGAACCTCCAGCCAGGCGACCTGATGTTCTTCAGGGGGCTCGGTCATGTGGGCCTATACGTCGGCAACGGCAAGATGCTCCACTCCCCGCGAACAGGCGAACGGGTGCGTATCGACAAGCTGAGCAGCTGGCGCAAGGCGTCCTTCGTCGGCGCTGTCCGTCCCGGCTTGTGAGGAAAAGGGCCCCGATCTTCTATCGGGGCCCTTTCTTCATGTACGGCAAGGGCCGCCGCTACGACGCGACGTCGGCCGTCTCCGTTGCGCAGCGGCCCCGGCTACGATCGGGCATCGTGTCCGAGCAGGTGAGCCGAAGAGCCATGGTGGCCGGTCTCCTGCTCCTCGCCCTCGCCCTAGGCGTGGGCGGCAGGCACACCCTGTGACATGTGGACGGCCG
>NZ_VCKY01000466.1 GCF_005889735.1 Nonomuraea turkmeniaca | reverse complement strand
CTCCGCCGGCGTCCCCCGCCACCCGCCGCACTTCGCACAGGTCCTTTGAGGAGGGCTGAGAGGCGGGGGAACGGCGTCGATCACCGAGCCGTTCGCGGCGGTCGATCCGCGACGAAGCGGCACGCGCGGAATTCACACGTTCGGCGGATGTGCCTGCCAGGCCAGTTTGGCGGCCCCGGCCAGGCTCGCACGAACCCCGAGGGTGCTCTGCTTGACCTCGACCGCCCGGACGAACGGCAGCCCGGCCACATCGTCGAGCGCCCGCTCCAAGGGCTCGAACAGCACCTCGCCAGCAGCCGACACGCCGCCTCCGACGACCACGGTCGTGACCTCCGCGGCGGCCGCGACAGACGCGATCATGCCGGCCAGGGCCCTGGCCCCACGCTCGAACGCCGCCAACGCGACCGGGTCGCCGGCTGCGGCATCCCGCGCAAGCGCCCGCCCGTCCGCCTGCACCCCGCTGGGAGCAGAGGGGCCGCCGGTGGCGGCGACGACGGTTTCGTTGCTTCGGTCGATGGCGGCGTTCGTGCCGACAGCGGCGGGGGTCCAGCCGTTGGCCAGAGCCCAGCGGACCATGTTCGGGCCGCTGGAGTAGCGCTCCACGCATCCCCGCCCGCCGCATTCGCAGCGTTCGCCGTACGGGTCGATGCTCATGTGCCCGACATGTCCGGCGTTGCCGGTGGGGCCGAGGAGTGGCGCGCCGTCGATCACGAGTCCGCCGCCGATGCCCGTGGACACGACGATCCCGAGCAACGACTCACTGCCGCGTCCCGCCCCCAGCCAGTGCTCTCCGAGCGCGAAGCACTGGGCGTCGCCCGCCAGCACGGTGGGCAGTCCGGTCAGCTTCTGAACCTCCTCCCGCAGGGGGAACCCGCGCCAGCTGGGCATGTTGACGGGGCTGACGGCGCCGGTGGCAAGATCCAGCGGGCCGGCGCAGCCGATGCCGGCGGCCAGCGGTGGCGGGCCGCCCTCGGTCACCTCCGCGATGAGGGCCGCCAGGGCGGACATGACGTCCGTACGCGGCGTGGGCCGGGTAGCGGAGCACAATACGGAACCGGCCTCGTCCACCAGTGCGGCGGCGAGCTTGGTTCCTCCGATGTCAATGGCAAGTACGCAGGTCATCAATGTTTGTGGTGGTTGTCGGGCTGGCGGGGGTCGCCAGGGTGTTCCAGTCCGGGCACTAGCTTGATCCTCTCGGCACGCAGCTCATCGAGCCGGCGTGCGAAGGCCCTCCGCCGCGCGGCCGCCAGCAGACGATCCGCCTGCCGGGCGGTGGGGCCGTGGTGGCGTGGGGAGTCGGCGGATCCAGGAGATCGGGAGGTGTCTTGCTCTGGCGACGGGGCGGCTCCTGATGGGTGTGATGGTGATGTGACCGCGAGGTGCCAGCCCAGGGCATCCTTTATCGGGCCGACGAGTGTGCCGTGCGGCTGGTGGCGGATCGCCTCGGCGAGCGCGGCCGGCAGCGAGTCGAGCTCCACGGCGCCGAGGGAATCGAGGTCGTCGGGACCGGCCCGCTCCGCGCTCGCCCGGTCGGCGAAGAGGCGGTGCCGGACGATGTGCCTCGTGGCGTTGCCTTGTGCGGGCAGGGTGCGCCACTCCGACGGGATCTCCGTCGTCGCGGTGACGTGCTCGAACAGGGCGCGCACCCACGGGTTGCCGTTGTAGGCGGCGGCGTTGATCGAGCCCAGCTCGACGGCCGCCACACGATCGAGCGGCGCGCCTTCCACAGGTGCCAGTCCCAAGGCTCTGGCGGCGGTCTCGCACAGGGCTTCCGTGAGGATGACCTGGGTCAGCCAGCGAGCCAGCTGGCGGTCCTCGGAACCGCCAGGAACGGGGAGCGCCGCGCTGAGCGGCCCGTCGCGCAGGTCGGCGAGGCGCCGGTCGAGGTGCTCACGTGGGATCGGACGGTCGTCGATCCAGCCGATGACGCCGCCGGGTGTCGTCGGTGCGGTGGCGGTCGGCTCAAGGGTGACGCCGCGCGACTCCACCGGCCGGTGGCGGACGTGGCCGCTCATCGGGTCACCTCCAGGCGGATCGCCGGGGAGTACTGGCAGCGGCCGAACCACATCACCTTGGCCAGTGCCCAGGCGTGGCCGTCCGGTGCGTCCGCCGGCGCCTCCACCGGGAACGACACGTCCGCTGTTTCGCCTGCCGCCACGGTGAAGCCCTGGATGACCTGGGGAAGCAGCGACCATGTGCCCCACGGGGAGGCCAGCTGGGACTCGCCGCGGATCTCGTCGGACGTGGTGTTGGTGAGTCGCAGGACCAGGGCGGTGCGGTCGCCGGGACGGAGGGAGAGGGCGTCCGTGGCAAGGGCGATCGACAGGCCGGTGGGGCGGGCCTGGGGCGACGAGGTGCCCTTGACGGCGGTGCCCGAGGCGGGAGGCGGGCCTGGGACGGGGAGCTCGGGGAGGTCGTCGCCCACCGCCACGGTGGTGACGTCCTCGATGAGCTGGCCGCCGGCGAACGTGCGGGCGGAGATGAAGGAGAGGCCCGGGTCCCGCTGGGGAGGTGTCACGGTGACCGGGAAGCGTACGTGGCCACCCGGAGGCAGGCGGAAGGGGCGCTGGGCCGGGGTGGCGGTCCAGCCTTCGGGGACGCGGAGATCCACCACACCCTCATGGGGCTCCTCGGTCAGGTGGGAGGAGACCACGACCTCCACCTCGAAGGTGCCCTCCGCCGGCGTGACGAGGCCCGGGCTGACGGCGATGGAGACGGGCAGGAAGCCGAGCGGCGCCGGCCCCTTGTTGTGGAGCCAGTAGCGGCTGTAGACGGGCTGGGCCGGCTCGGTTGTGGGGCCGAATTCGGGCTTGGCCGGCGAGGGCGGGGCAGGGGCGAGGTAGGTGGCGACCTCGAAGCCGGTCAGGTTC
>NZ_VCKY01000465.1 GCF_005889735.1 Nonomuraea turkmeniaca | reverse complement strand
CACCCAGACTGGGCCAGGGACCACCGGGCCGGGCACCACCGGCTCGGGCACCACCGGCCCGGGCGCCGGGGCCGGGCCGGGCACGGGGCTCCCGGCGCTTGCTGAGCGGTTGCGGGCCGCCGGGGGGGAGCTGACCTGGCGGCACGACGGCGGCCACTTCGTCGTGACGGCTTCGGTGCCGGTGCCGACGCCGACGCCGACGCCGACGCCGGGCCGCGAGCCCGACGACGACCGGGTCCCCGCGACGCCCCCGGGTCGGAACGACCGGCTTGGAGCGACGGCCACCGACCCGGAGGCACGATGATCCGGCTGTTGATCGCTGACGACGAGGACCTCATCAGAGGCGCCCTGGCGGCGCTGCTGGAGTTGGAGGAGGACCTGACCGTCGCCGCCGAGGCCGCCACCTCCATCGATGCCGTGCGCCTGGCCCGCGAGCACCAGCCCGACATCGCCGTGCTGGACCTCGAGATGCCGCCGGCCGACGGACTGCGTGCCGCCGAGGAGATCAGGGCGGAGTCCTCCATCAAGATCATCTTGGTGACGCGGCATGCCCGGCCGGGGGTGCTCCGCCGTGCGTTGTCGGCAGGCGTGAGCGGGTTCGTGCCCAAGACCACGCCCGCGACCCGGCTGGCGGAGATCATCCGCGACGTCGCCGCCGGGCGGCGCTACGTCGATCCCGACATCGCCGCCTCCGCGCTGACCGAGGACGACTGCCCGCTCAGCGACCGGGAGCTGGAGGTGCTGCGGGCCTCCCGGACCGGGGCCTCGATCAGGGAGATCGCCGCTCAGGTCCACCTGGCGCCGGGCACGGTACGCAACTACCTGTCCGCGGCCATGGCCAAGCTCGGCGTCAGCTCCCGCCACGCCGCCGCCCACCGCGCCTGGGAAGAAGGCTGGATCTGAGGATCATTCGGCGGCCCCGTCGGCGATGTGGGCGAGCTTGTCAGGGTTGCTGACGGTGTAGATGTCGCGGACCTGGGAGCCGTCGGCGTTCAGATCGACGACCATGACGGCGAACGGGGCGTTCTCCACGAACAGCACCGCGCAGGGATCGCCGTTGACCTGGCGGTACTCGACGTCCAGGCCGTCGATCGTCTGGGCGGCGCTGGAGACGAGCACGCGGGCGACGTTGTCGCAGCCGCGGACGGGACGCGGGGCGGCGGCGCCCGACTTGCCCCCGCCGTCGGACCACAGGGTCACGTCGGGCGCCAGGAGCTCCATCAGCGCCAGGAGGTCGCCGCCGAACGCGGCGGCCACGAACCGCTCGGTGAGCTGCTGCTGCAGACGCGGATCGACCTGGGTGCGGGGACGGCGGGCCTGGACGTGTTCGCGGGCGCGGTGGGCGAGCTGGCGCACGGCGGCGGGACTGCGGTCGATCATGGCGGCGATCTCGGTGTGCTGGTAGGCGAACACCTCGTGCAGGATGAACACCGCCCGCTCCAGTGGCGTCAGCGTCTCCAGCACCACCAGCAGCGCGAGCGAGAGCGTGTCCGCCCGCACCACGTGGTCGGCGGCGTCGGCGGCGGTGACGAGGGGTTCGGGCAGCCAGGACCCGACGTACGTCTCACGCCGCCGGCGCAGGGCGCTCTGGTGCGCCAGCCCCTGGTTGACCGCGATGCGCACCAGGTAGGCACGCGGGTGGTCGATGCGGTCCTGGTCCGTGGACGCCCAGGACAGCCAGGTCTCCTGCAGCACGTCCTCGGTGTCGGTGACGCTGCCGAGCATGTTGTAGACGATCGAGAACAGCAGCTCGCGATGGTCGGCGAACACCTGGGTGGCATCGGGCATCACAGGTCCCCCTCTCTGCGTGACTGCTGCCTTGAGCCCGCAGAGGGGCCGATGTGTGACGTCCACGGCGGAAAAGTGACCTGGATCTCGTCCGCGGAAAATCCCGTTGCCCCGGCACTCGATCACGGATTAGGGTCGCGGATCGCCATCTCGTGACGGAGGAGCTGCTTTATATGTGGGTTCGTGGCATGCGTCATCTCATCACCTCGATCATTGGATCTGCGCACGTTAGGACTCATTCCATTGGACTTGCCACGTAGTCACACCATCCGGGAGAGCAGCCACCGGATTCTCGACCCGTACACGCCGGAGAAGCTCGCCACGCTGGGCAGCGCGATCCGGCTGCGGCCGGGCGCCTCCGTACTCGACCTGTGCTGCGGCAAGGGCGAGATGCTGGCCACCTGGGCCCGCGATCACGGGATCACCGGCACCGGTGTGGACATCAGCACGGTCTTCCTCGCGGCGGCGCGCAAGCGGGCCGCCGAGCTGGGCGTCACCGGCCAGGTGAGGTTCGTCCACGGCGACGCCTCCACCCATGTGGCGGCCGAGCCCGTCGACGTCGCGGCGTGCGTCGGGGCGACCTGGATCGGCCAGGGCGTGGCCGGGACCGTCGCGCTGCTGGAGCGCAGCCTGCGTCCGGGCGGCATGATCCTCATCGGCGAGCCGTTCTGGCGCGCCGAGCCGCCCAGTCAGGAGGCCGTCGAGGCCTGCCACGTACGGTCGCGCGAGGATTTCGAGACGCTTCCCGGGCTCATCGCGCTGTTCCAGGGCCTGGGCTACGACGTCGTCGAAATGGTTCTGGCCGACGAGGACAGCTGGGATCGATACGTCGCCGCTCATTGGCTCAACATCCGGACCTGGCTGGACGCCAACCCGGACGACGAGCTCGCTCCCGAGATGCGGGCCGAGTTGTCGCGGGAGCCGTTGGCCTACACCCGGTTCCAGCGGCCGCTGCTCGGGTGGGGCGTCTTCGCCATCATGAAACGCTGACGACCCTCTGATGGCGGCCGGGCGGCCGTCCCCGCGACGGCCGCCCGGCTCGACGAGCGTCTTCGCCTCAAGGGCGGTGAACGGCGGCCCTCGGGGGTCGGGCCGGGCGGCCGTCGCG
>NZ_VCKY01000464.1 GCF_005889735.1 Nonomuraea turkmeniaca | reverse complement strand
GTTCCTTCGCTGAAGGTGATGCCGTCGAAGGAGTCCTTCCACCCCTGATTGATCAGCCCGCGGTCGGTCTTCCGCCGGTACCACAGGAGCCCGTCAGGTCCGCCGTACTCCTCGATCCAGGCCAGCGCGGCGTCGGCGTGCGGCAGCAGCTCTTCGACGGCCTCGGTGTGCAGGCCCCATCGGCGCAGCTCGCCGAGCAGCATGACGAACAGCGGGGTCGCGTCGACCGACCCGTAGTAGGCCTGGCCACCGTACGGGGAGGCGCTGTCCTGCACGCCGTGGCGCAGCTCGTGCATGATCTTTCCCGGCTCCTCCTCGGACAGGGGGTCGACCTTGGTGCCCTGCAGGCGGGCCAGCCGGCGCAGCGTGCCCAGCGCCAGCGACTGGTCGAGCGGCAGCGCCATCCAGGAGGTCAGCAGCGAGTCGCGGCCGAACAACGTCATGAACCACGGCGCCCCGGCGGCGATCGCCGGCGGCTCCTCCGGATGGCGCCGGTCGAACAACCTCAGGCTGCCCAGGTCCTCGCGCGAGCGGCGCATGACCTGGACGAGGTCGATGTTCGTGCTGGTCAGGACCGGGCTGTTGCGGGTCCACGCGGCCAGGCGGCGAGCCGGCTCGGCATGCTCGATGGAGTGGTCGGCCGGGAACCACGCCGAGCACTCCACGCCCTCGATGATCGGATTGACCACGAGGGTCGTACGCCACTCCTGCCGAGGGGGGACGACCAGGTGGAAGGTGAGCAACCCCGGCGTCGCCACCACCGGCGTGCCGGGAGCGTCGACCACGATCCGGGCGCCGCGTGCCCGGCTGGCCGAGAGCACCTCCAGTCCCGACTCGCTCGGGTTCATCTCCACATCGGCGACGGGCCGGGCCCGTTCGGCCTTCACCTCGAACAGGTCCGCCACGTCCGCGCCCACGTGGACGGTCAGCACGCACCCCGCCGGTTCCTGCGACATGTTGCGCAACACCAGGTCCTCGCGCAGGCCGCCGCCGACGTAGCGGTCGCGTACGACCAGCAACGTGCTCTCCGCCGAGCCCGGCCGCGGCCGGGCCTTGCCCACGAACGTGGCGTGGTACGGCGCGGCCGAGATCGTCTGCAGCGGCTCCACGGGATGGTCGTCCACCTTCAGCACCCACCGCGACAACAGGCGGGTGTCGGCATGGTAGACACCCTGCGCGGCGCCGGGCACGATGTCGCCGCCACGCTGGCACAGGCAGAACGAGCCGCCCTCCACCAGCGTGACCGTCTCCCCCAATGCCCCCGGTTGCCCCTCGAAAGTCCACGCGTTCATGGACATTCCCCCTCGCTGCCCCCCTCCCCTACATGCCCGCTGGCCGCCGCCTGACGCCATGACCTGGGGATCCGCCACCGGGAGACCGCGGCGGCGGCGCTTTGGCACCATGGATCTCAAGCCCTATGTCGACAGGCTCCGGCGAGACCTCGCGGTCGCCGCCGGGGCCGGGGGCGAGGATGCCCGGGCCCTCGCCGAGCGGCTCACCTCGCCGCTCGAGTCCTCCATCCGGCTCATCCTGCTGGAGGCCCTGTCGGCGGCCGCGGACGAGATCACGCGCGACCTGGCTCCGGGCTCGGTGGAGGTGCGCCTGCGCCGCGGCGATCCCGACTTCGTCCTGACGCGCTCCCCCGCGGACCATCCGTTCGGCGCGGGCGACGTCGCGCCGTCCGAGGCGGAAGCCCAGCCGGCCGGCACCCCGGCGGCCTGGGAGGGCGGCACCGCCCGGATCAACTTCCGCCTGCCCGAGCAGCTCAAGGCCCAGATCGAGGAGGCCGCCCGCCAGGAGGGCCTGTCGGTCAACAGCTGGCTCGTACGAGCCGTCGCGGCCACGCTGGAGTCCGGCGGCCGCCGGACGGCGCGGCCCGGGTCGCCAGGCGGGCGCCGCTACACCGGCTGGGTCGGCTGAGGCCCGGGCCCCGCCAACTTCACGAGGAGGGTTCCATGCCCACGTTCGACACGCCCGAGCCGATCTCGGCCAGGATCGACCTGCCCGGCGGCGAAGTGCGGATCATCGCGAGCGACCGCACCGACACGGTGGTGGCGGTGCGGCACGATGACGACGGCGAGGAAGCCGGCGTCCATGTCGGATACGTGCGCGGCAGCCTGGTCGTCAAGGGCGGGAGCCGGCAGGACTCCGGCCCGCCCCGGCACGTCGGCGGCAACCCCGTCATCGCCGCCGTGCGACAGCTGAGCCGGGGCATGCTGCTCGGCGGCTGCGCATCGGTGCAGGTGACGATCGAGTTGCCGTCGGGGTCGCACGTCCACGGCCAGACCATGGAGGGCGAGTTCCATGGCTCGGGCCGGCTCGGTGAGTGCCGGCTCCGTACCGACTACGGCGACATCCGGCTGGAGCACACCGGCACGGTGGATCTGACGAGCGACAGCGGGGAGATCTCCGTGGAGCGGGTGGCCGGCCACGCCGAGATCACCACCGCGTCGGGCGAGATCGTGGTCCACGAGATCGACGGCAGCGCGTCGATCAGGAACGACGACGGCGAGAGCCACATCGGTGACATCACCGGCGATCTCCGGCTGATCGGCGTCAACGGCGACATGTCCGTCGACCGCGCTCGCGGCGCCGTGGAGGCCAAGTCGGTGCACGGCAGTGTGCGGATCGGCGAGGTGGCCCGCGGCTCCGTCGTCCTGACCAGCTCGACCGGGGACCTCGAGGTCGGCATCAGGCCGGGCACCGCCGCGTGGCTCGATGCGAGCACGGCCAACGGCAGCCTGCGCAGCTCCCTCGACCCCCACGACAGCCCGGAGGCGTTCGACGAGGTCGTGGAGGTACGCGCGCGCAGCCACGACGGTGACATCGTCATCAGGCGCGCCTGACACCGGGGCGGCCGATCGCGCATCTCAGGCGCCTGACGCGGACGCGGACGCGGCCGGTCGCGTCACCGGGCGGGCAACGCGTCCGCCGCCTCCCGCAACCAGGCCATCAGGGTCCGCACCAGCGGGTGGTCGTGCCGCTGCCGGCCGGTGGCGATCCCGATGTAGCGGGCGGGGCGGGGT
>NZ_VCKY01000463.1 GCF_005889735.1 Nonomuraea turkmeniaca | reverse complement strand
CCCCCGGACCGTCCCCAGCAGGACGAACCGCAACCCCGCGCCCACAGTAGATCGTCCCCCGTTCCCACCCATCGTGTTGCTGTCTCGGCGATGGCCGTCCCCACACGGCGGCAAGCATGGTGTTCAGAGTCACGCGTCGCCTGGCAGCGCTGTCAATGTGGTCAATAAATGTTACTCGTCATCTATCAGTCCGTCGCGCCTGGGTCTTTCGCCAGTGGGGACAAAGGTGGCACCCCCCGAACGAACGCTGCGTGACCCGATTGCGCCCGACGGCCGCGACGCGAAGCACGGCGCGTGTCAACCTACCACCGCAAAGTGAAGGCCTGACTACCGTTTCCGACGAAGAGGACACGATCATGCCCACGATGAAGACCTGGTGGAGGCGATGGACCAACTCCCCGCCATGGCCGCCCGGCCAGGGCTTCGTGGGCGGCTGACCTGAGGGCCTGGGGGGTGGGACGTGGGAGTATGGCCGATCTTTAAGCGGCCGCGCCTCGGCTTCATACTGAGCTGAGCCAACTTCACCGATGTCCTGACAGAGGGTTGTATGAAGCGTTGGGTGGCCGCCGCCGGGCTGCTGGTCTGCTTGATATTCATGGCATCCGCCACCAGCGTGGAATTGTCCACGGGCGGCCTGATTCCGACCCTTGGACTCATCGGCTTTATTTTCTTCTTCATTATGCTGATCGCTGGCCCGCGAATCAGAGGTCCACACCACCGGCTCGTCAAAGACAATCGCCGGTTCCTGGCCGACGCCCACAAGATCGGCGACACTGCCGGGGTCGCTCAGGCGCTCCGCAATCTGGGCATCGTCCACACCGACGTCCAGGACCTGACGCTCGGCTTCGGCTACACCGTAGACGGCCGATCAGGGCCTGTTCAGCAAACGAGCCCGCTGATGGATCCTCTCCACGAGCTCTGCGGCCCGGGCCTTGATGAACGCGACCCCTTCTGTGCCCCAATCGTGGGGCTTGGTGTCCACGACGCAGATCGTGCCAAGGGTCTCCGTCCCGTCGATCAACGGGGCGCCCAGGTAGGCGCGAATCCCGATCTCGTCCACCACCGGATTGTTGGCGAAGAGGTGATAGTCCATCACTTCGTCCAATGCCATCGCATGTTTCCTCGTCACCACGTACATGCAGTAACCGTGGTCGCAGGCCATTGTCCGGAACGGATCCGTCTCCGGGTCGACGCCCCGGTCGCGCGAGGAAGGATACAATCCGGCGAAATACTGCCGTTCTGGGCCAATAATGTTGACCATGGCGAATGGCGCCTCTAGCTCGCGGGCCAGGGCCCGGGCGAACTCGTCGAACTCAGGGTCAGGCTCCTCCCGGATGCCCAACTCCTGGAGCCGGGCGGCGCGGCGCGGCGCTTCCTCGTCTACGGGAGTCACTAGGCGGAAGGCGGGGGAAAGGCTCATCACAGGCTCCTGTCTGCACACCTGGCCGTTCCTGTCGTGGATTGCGGCCCTCCGCCGGGAGGATAGCAAGGCGATCACGGCACCGCGGCGGTGGCGAACGGGGGACGACGCGGGAGACAGGTGCGATCGACACCGTGCCGGCCCCCCTCACGACGAACGGTTCGGGGGCCGACGTGGGTCGCCAAAAGTCGGCGGACAAGACAGTAACGGCGCCGCCCAGCCGCGGACTCCCGCATAAACCTCAAGCGCTGTCCCCTGCTGATCGAACGCCGTATCACCTCAAATGCCGGATTAACCGATAGTGTGCCGATGACTCGGTATGGTGACCCCTGTCGATCGATCACCCTTGTATCAAGGACGCCCGATGTCTGCGCCTCCCCTGCCTCCCACCGCCACCGCCACCGAACGCCAAGACGCCGGAAGCCGTGGCAGGCCACGCGGTCGCGGTGAACATCGTCCGGTCAACGTTCACGCCTTCCATCTGTGCATTTCCATCATTCCAGCAGCCCTTATGGCGTGCCTGGGACTGATCGCGGTGACGGTGCTGATCGTGGGGGGACCCTCGTCGCCCGGGGCTTGGCCGACACTGGCCGTCATTGCCGGGGGTGCAGTGGCCATCATGTGCGTGGCGGTCGTCGCGGCGAACAAGGCGACTCGGCGGGAGCGTCGGATATCCGATCGTCCGGCCCCCCGCCCCAGCGCCTTGGAGCCGCGACTTCGCGACTTGGGGTTCTTGGTGTCCCGCGGCCGGCAAGAGCTGCAAGGCCTGGCAGAGCGGATCGCGGCCGGCGATGTTCCCGCACGACGCGGCGTCGACTTCCGGCCTGTGGCGGCGGGCGATCCCATCGCGCACCTTGAGTACGAATTCCAGAAAGCTCAGAACGAGGCCTGGAACGCCGTTGTCAACGCGGCGAGCCGGAAACCGAGTGGCCGTCCCGCGCAGCGAGTCGAGGTCTTCGTCAACCTCGCCCTGCGCATGCAGTCACTGTCCCATCGGGCGATGAAGGGACTCGACGAGCTGGAGAATCAGGTCGAGGATCCGGAACTGCTCAAGGGCCTGTTCAGGGTCGACCACCTCAGTACCCGCCTGCGCCGGCAGGCCGAAAGCCTCGCTGTGATCGGGGGCGCCGTCTCGCGGCGCCAGTGGAGCAGGCCGGTGACCACGTACGAAATTCTGCGCTCGGCCATCGCCGAGGTCGAGCACTACAGCCGGGTCAAAGTGGTGCCGCCGGTCGAGGGAGCCCTGGACGGGGGCGCGGCCGCGGACGTCATCCATCTGCTCGCCGAGCTTGTCGAGAACGCCACCAAGTTCTCGCCGCCGCACACGCAGGTGTTCATCCGCGCAGAAGCCGTGACTGCCGGCTTGGCCATCGAGATCGAGGACCGCGGCCTCGGCATTCCCCGAGAAACCCAGCGTTGGCTGAACGACCTTCTCACTGCTCCGGAACGAATCGACGTCGACGAACTGGTGCAGGACGGCCGTATCGGACTGCTTGTGGTGTCCGCCCTCTCACGTCGGCACAAAGTCGTTGTCAGGCTGCAGACCAACATCTACGGCGGCACACAGGCCGTTGTCGTGATCCCGAAAGAGTTGATCGGTTCAGGCACCCAGGAGAC
>NZ_VCKY01000462.1 GCF_005889735.1 Nonomuraea turkmeniaca | reverse complement strand
TGTGACTGCTGTTTCGTGGAAGTCGTGTTACTAGGCGTTCTCGCGATTTCCGCTAGGCCTCATGTCGCCGACCTGCATCTTCATGCTCGATCATGCCTCAGCACCCCGATTAGCTGCGGAACGCGAGAGGTCTGCCCCGGAAGATGGCCCGCGCATACTCCGGGGTCTGGAGCAGGCCGGGAATGATCAGTGGCTGCCAGGTTCGCAGGGTGTCCGCCTGCTGTTCGATTTCCGCCAACTGAGCCAACCACGTGGGCCAGCGCGTGGTGTACTCGATGGTCTCTCCCCAGCGGGCCAGCAGCTCGCCCTCCGCTTTCAGCGCGGCGTCGGCGGCGCGGACGAAGTCTTCACGGGCCGGGCGTTCACCACGCTCGACCATGCTGATCTTCGACACTGACCAGCCGAGCATCGCGGCGAGCTCCTTCTGCCGCTTTCCTGCCATTATGCGATATTCGCGAAGATAAGCACCGAACTCCGCTTGCGGAGCTTTCAATTCGGGTTCTGGCTCAACGTTTCCCAAGGCAGGAAGCCTCCTTCCCGAGCGCACACGAGAAACACACCGCTATGTGTAGTAGCACACACCTGGTTCGTGCCCGGGAAGTGCTTTGCATTGACCCCTATACGCAGGGGTTTTCTGAGATGGTCTCTTCAGGCCAGCGTGGACCCTCCATCAATTACACGAAATGGTGAGCAGACGTGTTAGACATTGCTCGCATTCTTCCCATATAGGAAGCGACCGATGATCAGGAAGTAACGAGGCGAATCCGATGATCTACTACACACCCTCACCAAGGGAGTTTGAGGAAATCGGCGCTATCAGGTTGGCGTGCAATGCTCGGGCGCCATATCTGGCGCGGGAGGCGATCACCCGGTGGCTGGGCAGTAGCCACGCGGCCCGGGAGATCGTCACTCTGGCGGTATCGGAGCTGGTCACCAATGCCGTCAAGTACGCCGACGCGACCGGTACCGGTGCCGGCTGCGAAGACATCACGCTCAAGCTGTCTCAGGACTCGGTGGTCTTGCGACTGACGGTGACCGATCCCGGGTCGAACTGCTCGACGCCCACCCGCATCCCGCTCCAGGCGCCGGACCTGCATGCCGAGCACGGGCGGGGGCTAGCGATCGTGGAGACCCTGTCGCGCGGCCGGTGGGGAAGCTACCGCTCGCCCGGTAGCGGCTGCCGGCACGTCTGGTGCCACCTCGATCGCCATCCCACCGAGGCGCAACTAGAGGAGCTGTACTGCGCCCCTGTCGCCGGCTGACCTCGTTCACCCTTGGTCACGGCCCGTGCTGGCCTGCCCGGATTCGGAGAAGCATCGTGCACCGCCATCACCTGCTCATGTTCATCCCGGTGTCCATCACGGCCGCGTTCGCCGGCTGGATCACCGCCGCTCCCGTCTACCTCCCCACGACGCCCTTGGTGGTGGCGGTGCTGGTGGGCGGGCCGCGCGTGTTCTCAGTGCATCAACAAGATGACGGGCTACCGTGCAGTGGCCCTTCGCACCGACAAGCGCGAGCGCATCTGCCAGGGCACCGTCGACGTCGCCTCGATCAGGATCTGGCTCCGTGACCCGGTTCAACGACGACACTCCCTAGACGGTAGAGAGGGGTGATGTCGCGAGTAGCCACGTCGCGCACTGCCGCGCCAGATAGCGCGAACCGAGCAAGTCGTCGCGTGCCCACCAGCGATAGGTGTAGGGAAGGCGCTTGTGGAACAGGCGATACAGCGCCCAGTGCGGCAGCGGTGGGCGTTCGCGCAGGCGCAGGGCGATACCGCCACGTACGACATCGAGTGCGTCGCGCAGGGTCGGCCTGGTCTGCTGCGGCTTGGCCAGATCCAGCAGCGTGCCGATCAACTCCTCGCCCCGTGTCTGCCGATATCGGAGCGGGTAAGCCCGCGCGAGGAGCCGGCAGCGGCGTTCGTAGGCGTCCATGGTCACGTTCCGGGCTGGAGTCGTGCGCCGAGGCGGCGTTGTGCGGTGGTGGCGAGGCGGGTCAGGCGGGCGGTCTCCTCGGTCAGGAGCTCGGCGCCCTGGCCGGTCAGCTCGTAGTAACGGCGGTGCCGGCCGTCCACGACCTCTTCACTGACCACACGGGCGAGCCCCGCTGCGGTGAGGCGGTCAAGCGCGCCATAGAGGGTGCCCGCGCCGAGGCGGATGCGGTCCTCCGATAACTCGCGCACGGCTTTGATCACGCCGTAACCGTGCAGTGGGCCGTCGGAAAGGGCCAGCAGCACGAGATAGCTCTGTTCACGTAGTGGAATAGCCGATATATATCGCCAACCGTACTATTGGTCAAAGGGGGGTCGGTCGCAGAACCGGAGCCGAAGACCGCTTTGGAGGCGGAGGAGAAGAGCGGGTCCCGATCATGAGCTGTCGTCAGGTCGGGCCGCCCCAGGCGCCGCCTGTCGGTGAAGGTTCACTTACGCGCCACGAGGTGACGATGCCACCGCAGGATCGTCGCCGGGGTGACCGGGAAAAACTCCGTCCACCGACGGCGGGGGATCAGCGGAGACAACGCTGCCAGACGCAGTCGGCCGGCGTGATCCCACCGCGGCCGGCCACCGAGTTGACGGCGCAGCCCTTGATTCTCGTGATGGAGCACAAGCGGCTCAACGTCCTTGGACGGATCGGCGCGGGCCAGGACCACCAGCAGGCCGACTATACCCCTCACCCACCGGTAGACAAGCGACAACATCACCTCGCCATGGTCACGGCCGCCGCCTCGATCGCGCGGCAGAAGCCCGGCTCACAGTACGGAACCGTGTTTCCGAGCGGGACGGGGCCCGATGGGCTGCGGTCAGCTGACAGCGCGCGTTTTATCCGTCACTGAACAAGATCTTTACTTTTAGTTCGACTTTATGTGATGATCACTCCGTTTTGTCGCTTTTATCCTCGAAGGGTCCGAGTGAACACATCACGACCAGCGTCCGGTTTATCCAACCGGACGCGCCGGCGCGCTGCCCTGATCGCGGCTGTGACGTTGCCGCTCTCGATGATGAGCGCGCCCGCGATCGCGCAGAGCCCAACCCCACCCCCCACCGC
>NZ_VCKY01000461.1 GCF_005889735.1 Nonomuraea turkmeniaca | reverse complement strand
GCCCACCGGCGACCCGGCCCCAGTACACGCCGGTCACCGTGGGCAGAAAAGGTAAAAAGCCACAGAACTGACCGCACGCCTGGCGCATCCAGCGCCGGAGCCTGCCCTCGACATCGTTCTCAGCCGCAAAGCACGCTAAGGGGTGACGTTTTTCCAACCGGGTATTCGGAATTGTTTTCCGAGGAATTCTCCTGTCCACCCGATACCACCGCGCAGCTCTCGACGTTCGCGAGCGGGCAGGTAAACTGCATTCCGGAAGCACGCAGTCGCGTTGAGTGACATGCGCATCTGGTGTCTACGGCAAGGGCGGGTCCGCGCAAGCGACAGGAGTGTTCCCGGCCCTGACAGAGCGCGGAGCCGGAGATGGACCCCCTGCACCTGACCACCAGCCGCCACAACGGCACCGTGACGGTCGCCGTGTCCGGCGAGCTGGACATCGCCACCACCGAGCTGCTCCGCAGCCATGTGCTCGCGCTGCTGCGGGAGGCCGGCCGCGCCCGGCACGCCGCGGTGGTCATCGAGGTCAGCCGCCTGTCCTTCATCGACGCCGCCGGGCTCGGCATCCTCGTCAGCGTCCGCAACCACGCCCGCCGCCAGCAGACGCCGCTGCGCATCGCGGGCGTGACGCCCGCCATGCGGCGATTGCTCCGCATCACCGGGCTCGACGGCCACCTCGCATGATCGGCCCCGCCCGCCTGCCCCGGTAGGTTGTGAAGCGTGTCGATGATTCAGGTACCTGAAGAGATACCGCTCAAGCTGGAAGACGGCTTCGACCGGATCAGGCGTGAGCTCGCGCTGCCGGGCGACTTTCCGCGCGCCGTGCTCGAGGAGGCCGAATGGGTGGCCGAGGTGCCTCGGCCAGGTGGCAAGGACCTCAGCGACGTGCCGTTCATCACCATTGACCCGCCCGGCTCGATGGACCTCGACCAGGCCATGCACCTGGAGCGGCTGCGCGCCGGCTACCGCGTCTGGTACGCCATCGCCGACGTCGGCGCGTTCGTGCGGCCCGGCGGGATCATCGACGCCGAGGCCAGGACCAGGGGCGAGACCGTCTACCTGCCGGCGGGCAAGGTGCCGCTGCACCCCCGGGTGCTGTCCGAGGGCGCGGCCAGCCTGCTGCCCGGCCTGCCGCGGCCGGCCGCCGTATGGCGGATCGACCTCGACGCCGACGGCCGCACGGTGGGCACGGACGTGCAGCGTGCCCTGGTCCGCAGCCGCGAGCGCCTCGACTACGCCTACGTGCAGGCCGCGGTCGACACCGGCACCGCCGACGGCACCCTGGGGCTGCTGGCCGAGATCGGCCGGCTCCGGCTGGCCCTGGAACGCGAGCGCGGCGGCGTCACCCTGCCCACGCCCCAGCAGGAGGTGGTGGCGGCCGACGGCGGTTATCGCCTGGAGTTCCGGCTGCCGCTGCCGGCCGAGGCGTGGAACGCCCAGATCTCGCTGCTGACCGGCATGGCCGCGGCCGCGATGATGCTCGACGCCGAGATCGGCATCCTGCGCGTGCTGCCGCCGCCCCGCCCCGACGACCTGGCCAAGGTACGCAGGATGGCGCGGGCGCTGGGCGTGCCGTGGCCCGACGGAGCCGGGTACGGCGCCGTGGTGCACGACCTGGACCCGCGGAATCCGCAGCAGGCGGCGTTCCTGCACGAGTCGAGGGTCCTGCTGCGCGGCTCCGGCTACGAGGCCTTCGACGGGGCGCCGCCGAAGGAGGCCGGGCATGCCGCGGTGGCGGCCCCGTACGCGCACGTCACGGCCCCGCTGCGGCGCCTGGTCGACCGCTATGCGACCGAGGTGTGCCTGGCGGTCGCGGCAGGCGAGCCGGTGCCGTCCGACGTGCGGGCGGGGCTGGCGAGCCTGCCCGCCGTCATGTCGTCCTCCGGGCGGCGCGCGGCGGCCGTGGACCGGGCGTGCGTGGACCTGGTGGAGGCGTTCCTGCTGCGGGACCGGCTCGGGCAGGCGTTCGACGCGGTGGTGATCGACGTGGACGAGCGGCGCGGCGGCGGGCAGGTGCAGCTCACCGACCCCGCGGTGATCGCCCGCTGCGACGGACCGCTCCCCCTCGGCGAGCAGGTCACGGTACGGCTGGCGCAAGCGGACCCGGCCACCCGCGAGGTCCGCTTCGCCCTGGCCTGACCCGGTCAGGGTGGGGGTACACGAGAACCTTCAGCACCTCGGCGTGGACGTCCTCGATGTCGTCAACCTGCGCCCGGCCGAGCACGAGGCCTGGGCTCCTCGCCGCAGCAGGTCGTGCTCGCCTGGCTGCTGCGGCGCTCACCCACGTGACGCGTCGGTGCTCGGCCTCAGCGCGGCCGGGCTCGCATCCCGTCGCAGATCACCTCGGCCAGCCGTACGGCCCCGCCCCTGGCCCGGGCTCTCCGCTCGGCCGCCAGGCACCCCCGCAGCAGGTCCCGCACGTCCTCCGTCACCAGGTCGCGCCGGACCGCGCCGGCCTGCTGCGCCCTGACGAGCAGCCGGCCGAGCGCCCTGGCGAAATCCTCCTCGAGGGTCGAGCCCGGCCGTAACGCCATCCCCGGGCCACCGTCCAGCATGTCGCAGAGCGCCTGGTTGGCGGAGGCCTGCTCGACCACGTGCGCGAACCACCCGAAGAACGCCTTGCCCGGGTCCTCCGCCGTGCCCAGCGCGCGGGCGTCCACGACGAACCGTTCGATCCGCCCCAGCAGCACCGCTTCGAACAGCGCCTCCTTGGTGGGGAAATGCCGGTAGACAGTGCCGACCCCGAACCCGGCCCGGCGGGCGATCTCGTCGAACGAAATGGTCAGGCCGTCGCTCGCCAGTGCCTCCTGGGCGATCTGCAGGACCCGCTCGCGGTTGCGGCGGGCGTCGGCGCGTAACGGCCTGGCCGTGCTGTGGTCGTCGCCCATGGCGTGCACCTGCCTTCTGACAAGCGGAGAGCGCTCTCCGATTCTACCGAGCAGACCTCCGGCATGCAGCCCCCGCCCGCTCGCAACCGAACACCCGCCCTGCTGGGCGGGTGTCGGCGGGTGCGGCGTGCGCGCTTGGCGCGGACTGCCGGTGTTACGGCCCGGCGTGGGC
>NZ_VCKY01000460.1 GCF_005889735.1 Nonomuraea turkmeniaca | reverse complement strand
GGCGGGCGGTGGTGTCGTTCATGCCGAGCGGGGTGAGCACCTCGGCGTGGACGGCCTGCAGCCAGGTGGTGCCGCGCAGGTGGGCGATGAGCTCGCCGAGCAGGGCGAAGCCGACGTTGGAGTAGTGGAAGCGGCGTCCTGGCCGGTGTTTGAGCTCGCCGGGGCCCAGGCGCTTGAGCAGGTCGGTGGCGGGGATGCCGGGGGTGCGTTCCCACCAGCCGGTGGGGGGTTCGGCGGTCAGCCCGCCGGTGTGCGACAGCAGCTGGGCGATGGTCAGGTGGCCGTGCGGCGCGCCGGGCAGGTGCGCCTGCAGGGGGTCGGTCAGGTCGAGCGCGCCTTCGTCGCGCAGCCGCATGACGACGACGGCGACCATGGATTTGGTGATGGAGCCGATCCGGTATTGGGTGGCGGCGGTCGGGGGTGCGTCGCGGACGCGGCCGCGGCCGCCGAACCACGCCAGGCGCCCGTCGCGGACGATCGCGGCCGTCAGCGACGGCACCCTGCATTCGGCCTGTTCGACGGCCAGTCTGCGCAGCAGGGCGCGGGCCGTCGTGTGTCCCACCTGACTCATGAGCGACAAGGGTAGTCGTTAGATGAGCACCAGCCGCGGCCCGATCAGCTCGCCCTGGTGGGGCTGGGGGTGGGCCTGGTCGTGGTAGTAGTGGCCGGCGTACCAGACGACGACGTTGGCGCCGTTGATGTTCTCGCCGTTGAGGAAACGGTTGAGGGCGGCGCGGTCGCGGGGGCCGGGGTTGCCGTCGTCGAGCTCGCGCGGGTGGTGGCGCAGGAACCACAGGTCGGACACGCCGTAGGCGTCGGCGGTGCCGTCGAACTCGCCCGGGTGGATCTGGTAGCCGCGGCCGGAGGCCTTGTCGCGCACCTGCCAGTACCGGGCGGGGTGGCGGCGCCGGCGGGAGGTCTCGCGGATGATCGGGATGGGTTCGGGGATGATCGAGCCGGTGTCGTCGATCTGCTCGACGACGTCGTTGCCGGCTCCTTCGATGTCGAAGTCGAGCCGCCAGTAGGCGTGGTGGCGGTGCACCAGGCACGTCATGGGGTTGCGGGTGGCGGCGAACCCGAAGCGGGGGCTGATGTCGCCGTCGTCGCCGAGCCGCCAGTCGCTGGAGTAGCGGTACCAGCCGGCGGCGATCTCGCTGACGATGCGGAGCTCCTCGCCGTCGTGGTGGAAGGCGACGCCCTGGAAGTTGCCGGCGTCGGTGTGGGGGCGTTCCAGGATGGTACGGGGGCTGCTGGTGCACAGCCGCCACCCCCAGCCGACCGGGTCGGAGCCGGTGGCCGAGAACCGGGTTTCGAAGGCGACGTCGTCGCGGAAGGTCGTGCCCTCCTCGTATTCGACGTTGAGGATCGGCACGTGGGCCTGGCGCAGCAGGAGCCGGCCGCGGTAGCGGACCTGGCGGAGTTCGACGCCGCCGCCCAGGCCGGGGTTCTGCGGGGCGGAGGCGCGCGGGCGTACCACCAGCAGGTTCCACAGCTCGGTGGCGCCGCGGTGGACGCGTACGCGCACCTGGTCGGGGCCGCCGCGGTCGGCCAGCGAGTCGACGCCTTCGGGGACGCTGGTGTCGCAGTCGTGGTGCATGCGCACGTTGATCCCGGCCGGGGCCCAGTCGATCACGCGGTTGACCAGGTCGACGGCGACGATCCGGTGGCGTACCCCGGTGGGGTCGGCCGGCGTGTACACCCCGAGCGTGGGGCGGCGCACGGTGGTGCCGTCGGGGTTTTCCGCGTCGGCCAGCGGCGGCATGGGCCGGTACACGACCACGTCGTCGCCGGTCGGGAAGGCGGCGTCGGCGCGCAGGATCGCGGCGGCGGCCACAAGCTCGTCGCGGCTGGGCGGCGGCCGCCAGGCGCTGGGCCGCAGTTCGGCGCGCTCGGGCCGGTCCAGGGTGCCGCGTAGTTCGACGGCGCGGTTCCCGACCGGGTCGAACACCGTGGCCTGGAACGGGGCGTTCTCGCCGGGGTCGTGTCCGAGGCCGGGGGCGAAGGCGACGGTGAGCCGGTCCGGGTCGGCCACCTCCAGTGCCGAGAGCGCCTCGGGGTGTTCGGCCACGGCCTGGCGTAAGCGCTGCTCGGTGAGCCCGGTGCGGGGGACGGCTTCGATCGTGACGCGTACGTCGGCCATGGAGTCTCCTTCGTCGAGCTGGTCTCGTGGGTTCCCGGGCTGGTCTCGTATGTGCTCGGGCTGGTCTACCGGGACGGGGTGCGGTCGAAGGTGTCGAGGATGACCGCGGTGGCGTCCAGGTCGCGGGCGGTGATCCCGAGTCTGGGCACGTCGATGGGTCCGGGCCAGGTGTGGCCGCCGCCGTCGATCGTGTACAGGCGCAGTGTGGCCCCGCCGGGGCAGGTTTTCCAGCCACGCAGCCGTACCTGCTCGCTCAGGCCGCTGGTGGTGCGGCCGGTGCAGCCTTGCGCGCTCGCCCAGCCGTCCATGGCCTGCTCGACCGGGGCCAGCGTCACCATCTGGGCGAGGGTGCGCAGGTCGCCGGTGGCGTCGCGGAACGGGTGGCCGCCGCGGTAGGGGACGATGCGGTCGGCGGTGCCGTGGAAGGCGAGGATCGTGGTGGGGCGCGGCTGGGCGCAGGGGGCCACGATGTTGATCCCGGCCACGGCCGCGATCCCGGCCAGGCGGCCGTCCAGGGCGCAGATGAGGCCGGCGGCCATGCCGGCGCCGTACGACATGCCGGCCGCGAACTCGCGTCGCTGGTCGACGCACAAGCGTTGTTCGAGCCGGCCCAGCAGCGCGGTCATGAAGCCGGTGTCGTCGGGGCCGCCGGTGTGGGGCAGCGTCCAGCCCATGCGGCCTTCGGCGGCTTGCGGGGTGGCGACGATGTAGCCGCGCAGCGATCCTTCGGTGGCCAGCCGGCTGTAGGCGCTCTGCTGGCGGGCCGAGGAGCCGAGGCCGTGCAGGTCGAGCAGGAGCGGGTGGGGGCCGTCGCCGTCGGGGACCGACAGCAGGAAGCGGCGTTGCTGCCCGCCGTGGGTGAGGGTGTGGTTGCCGGGCTTCAGCGGCTGGGCGGCCTGGCAGCCGCTGGTCGGGGTGGGAGAGGGGG
>NZ_VCKY01000045.1 GCF_005889735.1 Nonomuraea turkmeniaca | reverse complement strand
TAAGGGCGCAGTGCGACCAGCGTTTCCCCGCCCGCAAGGCAAATCGGCCCGCCCCCCCGGTGATGAGGGACGGATCAGGCCGTTACGGCGCGGCGCGCCGGATCACCGCAGCCCCCAGGGGTTCCAGCTCGACCTGCCCGGACACCGGCGTCCCCGTGAGCAGATCCGTGCCCTCCGCGCCGATCGGCACGGAGGCCGACAACTCGCCGCTGTGGTTGAGCAGGAACACGTACTCGTAGGCGTCGTCCCCCCGCACCGAGCACTCCACGTGCGCGGGAACACCCTCGAAGAGCCGGCGCACACCCGCCGCCTCCACCGTCTCCGCCACCAGCGCGTCGAACGCGGCCTGCTCCAGCAGCGTCGCGACGTAGACGACCCGGCCGGCGCCGTACCGGTTCTCGACCACGGCGGCCCGCCCTTCCAGGAGCCCGTCGCCGTACGTCGCCAGGGCCGTGCCGGACTCCAGGTGGAGGTCCTCACGCCACCAGGTGGAGGTCGCGCGCCGACCGTCGGCGAAGGTGACCGCGAACTCCTCGTTCGGCCGCGCCGCCCAGTACTCGTCGATCTTCGCGCCGATGAGCTCGCGGAACGCCCCCGGGTAGCCGTTCGGCCGCACCCGGTTGCTCCCGTCGACCACGCCGGAGAAGAACGACATGAGCACCGTCCCGCCGTTCCGCGCGAACTCGGTGATCCGCCGCACGCCCTCGTCGTCGATCAGGTACGCGTTCGGCACCACCAGCACCTTGTACGACTCCAGAGCCGACCCGGCCGACACCACGTCCACCGGGTAGTGCCGCTCCCACAGCGGCGTGTAGTGCCGCATGACGGTTTCCGTGTAGCTGAAGTCGTTGCGCGGCAGGCCGAAGACCTCCTCCAGCCCCCACCACCCGTCCCAGTCGAACAGGACCGCGATCTCCGACCGCGACGTCGTGCCCGCCACCGGAGCCAGCAGCTTCAGCTCCCGCCCGAGGTCGGTGATCTCCCTGAACGTCCGCGAGTCCGGCCCGGAGTGCGGCAACATCGCCGAGTGGAAACGCTCCTGCCCGCCGCGGCTGGCCCGCCACTGGAAGAACATGACGGAGTCCGCCGCCCGCGACACCGCCTGCAGCGAGCCGAGCCGCATCCGCCCCGGCTCCTTGACGACGTTGAGCTTCCACTGGCTGACGGCGCTGCTCGACTGCTCCATCAGCATCCACGGCTGCCCGCCCTTGAGCGAGCGGAACAGGTCGTAGTTGAAGGCCGCCGACACATGGGAATCGGCCTCCGCCGGGTTGGGGTAGATGTCGAGCGCGGCGGCGTCCTCCTCGGGCGCCCACTTCCAGTAGTCGGCGTGGCGGAAGAAACGCATGAAATTCGTCATGACCGGGAGGTCGTCGCGGAAGGACCGCACGATGTCCCGCTCGGCGATGTAGCACTCCAGCAGCGCGTCGGAGCTGAAGCGCTTGAAGTCGAGGCGACGGGTGGGGTTCATCCAGGTGCGGGGGATGTGCGGCACGTCGATCTGGTCCCAGTCGGTGTAAATCTGGCCCCAGAAGCGAGTGGTCCACGCCTCGTTCAGCGCGTCGAGGTCGCCGTACTTGCGGCGCAGCCAGCGCCGGAAGTTGACCGCCGCGGCCTCGTTGTACGCCGTCGGCCCGTACTCGTTGCTGATGTGCCACATCGCCAGCGCCGGATGGAACGAATACCGCTCGGCGAGCTTGGTCGTGATGCTCGCCGCGTACTCGCGGTAAATGGGCGATGACGGATCGTAGTGCAGCCGGTTCCCGAAACCGAACGGCTGCCCGTCCTCCCTGATCGGGAACACTTCGGGATGCAGGTGGGTGAGCCAGACGGGCGGCGCAGCCGTAGGGGTGGCCAAATTGACGCTGATGCCGTTGTCGTGGAGAAGGTCCATGACCTCGTCCATCCACCCGAACTCGTACTTGCCCGGCTCGGGCTCCAGCGACGCCCACGCGAACACGCCGAGCGACACGGTGTTGACGCCGGCCTCACGCATCAGCCGCACGTCCTCCCGCCAGACGGCGGGCTCCCACTGCTCGGGGTTGTAGTCGCCGCCGAAGGCGAAACCTTTGACGCGGTTCCTGAACGCGTCCATCCGGGTCATTTCACAACTCCTTAGTCATCGACACGTCGGTCAGCCGCCGCTCGGCGCCGGTGATCTCGCGTACAGGGCCGGTCAGCGTCACGGTCCGCTCGTCCACCACGTCCGTGACCGAGCGACGGATCGACACGCCGACCTCGCCGGGCTCGACGATCCGCCGCCCGTCCCGGCCGGTGAACGCCAGCAGCCGCACCGGCACGTCGAAGCCGACCCGGGCGCTCTCGCCCGGGTCCAGCTCGACCCGGGCGTATCCGACGAGCTGGGCGACGGGCCTGGTGACCGAGGCGATCCGGTCGGCGGCGTACACCTGGACGACCTCCGCGCCGCGCCGCTCCCCGGCGTTGCGCACGCTGACCGAGCACCGGATCGAGTCCTCTGCCGCGTCGGCCCTCAGGCCGTCGTAGGCGAAGTGCGTGTAGCTCAGCCCGTGGCCGAACGGCAGCACGGGGGCGGGGTCGATGTTGCTGACCGAGCCGGCCCCGCCCAGCCTGGGGTGCAGGTAGCTGTAGGGCTGGCCGGCGGTGGTGCGCGGCAGGCTCATCGGCAGCCTGCCGGACGGGTTCACCGCACCGCTCAGCACGCGGGCGATCGCGCCCGCGCCCTCCTCGCCGGGGAAGAACGCCTGGACGACGGCCGCGGCGTCCCTGACGATCCCGGGCACCGCGTAGGCGCGGCCGGTCATCAGCACCACCACGGTCGGCGTGCCGGTGGCGAGCACCGCCTCGGCCAGCTCCCGCTGGGCGCCGGGCAGCTCCAGGCTCTCCACGTCGCACCCCTCGCCGGAGGTGCCCCGCCCGAACAGCCCTGAGCGGTCGCCGAGCACGAGGATCGCCACGTCGGACCCGGCGGCCAGCCGGACGGCCGCCTCGATCCCGGCCCGGTCGCCGTCGTCGACGCCGGTGCCCCGCTCGGTGAGGACGGTGGCGCCGGGCAGCTCCTCGCGCAGGGCATCCAGCAGCGTCGGCGCGGCGATGCCGGTGCCGGCCTCGGGGAAGTGCGGCAGAACGTGCTGGACGAACGAGTAGCAGCCGAACAGCGCGGCGAGGTCGTCGGCGTTGGGGCCGACGACGGCGACCCGCTTGCCGGCGGCGTCGCCGAGGGGCAGCAGGCCGTCGTTGGTCAGCAGCACGATCGACTCCTCGGCCAGCCGTCGCGCCACCGCACGCGACTCCGGATCGTCGAGGTCGATCGGACCGGTGAGCTCCGCAGGCTCGTAGCCGTCGTCGAGCAGGCCGAGCGCGGCCTTCTGCCGCAACACGCGCCGGAGTGCCCGGTCGACCAGCGCCTCCTCGATCCGGCCCGACGTGACCGCCTGCTTCAGCGGCTCCAGGTACGTCACGCCGGTGGGCAGCTCGACGTCGATGCCGGCCGTGAGCGCCTGCACGGCCGCGTCCCCGGCGTCGGCGGCCACGGCGTGCAGCGTGTGCAGGAAGGCGATGGCGAAGTAGTCGGCGACGACGGTCCCGTCGAAGCCCCATTCATCGCGCAGGACGCGGGTCAGGTAGTGGGCGTCCGCGGCGATCGGGATGCCGTCGATCTCGGCGTAGGAGTTCATGACCGAGCCCGCGCCCGCGTCCCGTACCGCGACCTCGAAAGGGAACAACAACGTGTCGGCCACCTCGCGGGCGCCGGCGTGCACCGGCGCCAGGTTCCGCCCCGCGCGGGAGTTGGAGTAGCCGACGAAATGTTTCAGCGTGGCGATGACGCCCGCCGACTGCAGGCCGCGCACGTAGGCGGCGCCGATGGTGGCGACCTCGTACGGGTCCTCGGAGATGCACTCCTCGACCCGGCCCCACCGCTGGTCGCGGATCACGTCCAGCACCGGCGCCAGGCCCTGGTGCACGCCGAGCGCCCGCATGCTCCGCCCGAACCGCCCCGCCATCTCCTCCACCAGCCCGGGGTCGAACGACGCGCCCCACGCGGGCGGCACCGGGTAGACCGCGGCCCGCCACGCCGCCAGCCCCGTCAGGCACTCCTCGTGCGCGATCGCGGGAATGCCGAGCCTGGTGCGATCACGCAGCCATCGCTGCCGCGCCGCCAGGACACCGCTCGCCCGCTCCGGATCGACCGGCCGGGTGCCGTAATGGCGGGTGATCTGGCCCAGTCCGTGACGGGCGAACGCCTCGAACTCGACCTCCTCGCCCTGCATCGCGTCCTGCAGCGGCGCGACGACGCCATCGTCGCGATTGACGTTCAGCCACAGGCCCACCAGTTGGGCGAGTTTCTCATCGAGCGACATGTCCGCGAGCAGTTCCTCGACCCGGCGCGATCGGCGTTCGGAGGTCTCCAACGTCGGCTGCTCAACACGTGCAGGCATACACCCTCGTTTGGTCGGAAAGTTTCTGGTTAGCTTTCCGAAAGGTTACCGTGACATTGCCGATCCGTTACGGTAGGCTGCGGTCCTCAACCCTGTCAACAGGCCCATCGCACAGTAAGAGAACGCCGGTCGGCCCAGCTCAAGGGGCTATCCGGGTTTCACATGAGTTTCCGAAAGTTGTCACTCGCCGGTGTCAGCCGGATGGCGGCACTGCGGCAGCAGGAGGTTAAGTGCCCCGAGCGACGCTCGCCGACGTCGCGGCAGCCGCCGGAGTGTCGGTGCCGACGGTTTCCAAGGTCCTGAGCGGCAAGAAGCACGTCTCGGCGGCCACCAGGGACAAGGTGCTCGAAGCCGTCCGCGCCTTCGGCTACGAGGCCCCGCGCCCGCCGAGCACGCCTCGGGTCGGGATGGTCGACCTGCTCATCGACGGGCTCGGCTCGCCGTGGGCGCAGGTCCTCATCAAGGGCGCGGAGCGGGCGGCGGCGCGGTGGGGGTTCTCGCTCGTGGTGACCTCGTCCGCGCGGGCCGACTTCGACCTGCGGCGCTGGATCGGGATCATGCGAAAGCGCGGCACCGACGGCATCGTGCTCGTGCTCTCCCGGTACAACAAGGACGAGATCGCGGCCATCGGGGAGCTGCTGCACGTCCCCCTCGTGCTGCTGGACCCCGTCGGCCAGCGCGACCCGCGCATGTCCACGGTCGGGGCGACGAACTGGTCCGGCGGCGTCATGGCGACGACGCACCTGCTCGAGCTGGGGCACACCCGGGTCGGCTTCATAGGCGGGCCGCTCGACGTGCAATGCACGCTCGACCGGTACGAGGGCTACCTGGCCGCGCACCGTACGTTCGGCATCGACCCCGACTCCGAGCTGGTTCGCTACGGCGACTTCCTCGTCTCCGGCGGCAAGCGGTTCGGCGGTGAGCTGCTCGACCGCGACGACCCGCCGACCGCGATCTTCGCCGGGTCGGACCTGCAGGCCGCGGGGGTCTACCAGGCGGCGGCCGAACGGGGCGTCCGCGTCCCCGGCGACCTGTCCGTGGTGGGGTTCGACGACTCGCCCTTGTGCGAGATGATGTCGCCGCCGCTCACCACCGTGCGCCAGCCCCTCGACGACATGGCCAACGAGGCCGTACGTCTCATCTTCGAGGAGCTGACGCACCCGGGCGGGCCCGCGGGCACCCGTATAGAGCTGGCCACCACGCTCATCGTCCGCGCCAGCACCGAGCATCAGGTCCCCTAGCGGCTGCCGATCCGCCGCTGCTCGCCCGCGAATCGCCCTACTCCCGACCAAGGCGGTCTGACCGGCCGCTCAGCCACGCTTCGAGGGTCAGCAGGCCGGGGTGCAGCGCCCGCAGGGACGGGATGTCGGCGCGATAGCCGGACTCGCCGAACCAGAACAACATGCGCGCCTCCTTGCCCATCGCCCGCAGCACCAGCTTGGGCAGGCGCGGGTAGCGGGCCGGCCGGCCCGCCGCCTTGAGCGCGGCGGCGATCTGCGGCACGGTCAGCTCGTCACCGGCCAGTTCCAGTGCCCGGCCCGTGAAGTCGTCCGGTTGCTCGAAGGCCAGCCGTGCGAAGACGCCGATGTCCCGTACGGCGATCATCTGCAGGGGTTTGGCGGGCCCGAGCCCGGCGGCCATCATGCCGAGGCCGATGCCGGCCCCGCGCATGGTGAACACCTCGGTGAACGTCGTCGGCCGCAGCACGGTGGCGGGCAGGCCGGTGGCTCGCAGATGTTGTTCGATCTCCCATTTGGTGTCGAAGTGGGGGATGCCGCGCACCCGTTCCGCGCCGCCGACGGAGGTGTAGACGAAGTGCCGGACGCCGGCCGCCTGTGCGGCGTCGACGAGCGTCACGCCCTGCCGGATCTCGCCGTCGAGCCCCGCGGTGCGGGAGTTCTGCACGCCGAAGACTCCGTCGACGCCGGTCAGCGCCTGCTTCAGCGAGCCGGCGTCGGCCATGTCGCCGGCGACGACCTCCACGCCCCTGGCCGCCAGCGCCGTGGCCCTTGAGGGGTCGCGGCTGAGCGCCCGCACGCGCCAGCGGCCCGGCTGCTCGAGCAACGCGTCCACCACGGCGCCGCCCTGGTTGCCGGTGGCGCCGGTGACGAGGATCAGCGGGCGTGCGGTCTCTGCTTCCATGGTGTCCCTCCGGACGTGTAGTTACACTGAAGAAGAAGTATTGGATAGTTACCTAGTTCACTATCTCTCAAGAGTGGAGTCTGATGTCAAGCGCGACCGAGCTGGGCGAGCTACTGGTGGCCGCTTCGCGGGCGTTCTCGCAGCAGGGCCGGACCCGGTTCGGGGAGCACGGCCTCTCGCCTGCCCGGGTGCGGCTGCTGACGACCCTGCACGGCCGCCCGGGCAGCCGGATGCGGGATCTCGCCGACGTGCTGGGGGTCAGCGGGCGCGCCATCACCCCGCTGGTCGACGCGCTGGAGGCGGACGGCCTCGTCACCCGCGGGCCCGATCCCGGCGACCGGCGTGCCTTCCGCCTCACCCTCACCGAGGAGGGGCTCGGCGCGATCGACGAGATCGGCCGCCTGCAGCATCGGATCAGCGAGGAGATCTTCGCCGGGATGGGCGAGACCGACCGCCGCGACCTGGCCCGCCTGCTCCGGTCGTTCCTCGCCACGACGCAGGACCGGCCCTGCACGCCGTGAAGCACATCGGGTACGTGAACCTTGCCGGCGGGAACGCCGCCTGAGACCAGGTCAGGAGTGGAAGCAGTGGAGACGGAAGCGGTGCGGCCGCTGGACGGCGTGCGGATCGTCGAGCTGTCCAGCTATGTGGCGACGCCGTTGTGCGGGATGACACTGGCCCAGCTGGGCGCCGACGTGATCCGGGTCGAGCCGGTCGGCGGCGCGGTGGACCGTACCCGGTGGCCGCTGGCCGAGAGCGGCACGAGCCTGTACTGGTCGGGGCTCAACAAGGGCAAGCGTGCCATCGAAGTGGACCTGTCGCGGGCCGAGGGCCGCGGGCTCGTCGCCGACCTGATCGTCCGCGCCGGGATCGTGGTCAGCAACTCCGACCGTTTCCCCGAGCTGACGTTCGAGGCGTTGCGCGCCCGCCGCCCGGACGTGATCCACGTGCTGCTCACCGGCCGTCGCGACGGCGCCGCCGCCGTGGACTACACCGTCCAGGCGGCGACCGGATTCCCCCTACTGACCGGCCCGCCGGACACGGCGCAGCCGGTGAACAGCGTGGTGCCCGCCTGGGACCTGGCCGCCGGGCTCTACCTGGCGGCCGGGCTGCTGGCCGCCGAGCGGCACCGCCTGCGGACAGGGGAGTGCCGGCAGGTTCGCCTCGCGCTCGAGGACGTCGCCCTGGCGACCGCCGGAAGCCTCGGCTACCTCGCCGAGGCCCAGCTGGGCGGAACGCCCAGGGAGCGCGACGGCAACCACGTGTACGGCACCTTCGGTCGCGACTTCGCCACCGCTGACGGCGGGCGGCTGATGGTCGTCGCCCTCACCCCCCGGCACTGGCGGGACCTCCTTGCCGCGACCGGCCTCACCGACGTGGTGTCCGCGCTGGCCACCGCGCTCGGGGCCGACTTCGCGGAGGAGTCGGCGCGCCACCGGCACCGCAGGGTGCTCGGTGAGCTGCTCGCCGGCTGGTTCGAGGCCCACACCCTCGCCGAGGCGGAGGCGGCGTTGGGCGCCACCCGGGTGTTGTGGTCGGCGTACCGAAGCTTCGCCGACCTTGCCCCCTTGCTGCCGCAGAACCCGCTGATGGCGCTGCTCCACCAGCCCGGCGTCGGCGACCACTGGGCGCCGGGATCACCCCTGGTGATGGACGGGCGGCAGCCGCCGCCGGCGGCGGCCCCGCTGGTGGGGCAGCACACCGACGAGGTGCTGCGTGCGGAGCTCGGCCTGTCCGGGCCGGACCTGGCGAAGCTGCGGGAGAACGGCATCATCCGGAGCGGAGAACGATCATGAGCGCACTGACCGAGGACGAGCGGGACATCGTCGCCCTGGCCGGCGAATTCGTCGACGAGCGCGTGCGGCCGCGCGTACGCGACTACGAATCGGTGGACAAATACCCGGCCGAGTTCATCGACGAGATGAAGAAGCTGGGCTTCTTCGGCCTGCTGGTCCCCGCCGAGTACGGCGGCGTGGACGTCAGCGCAGCCTGCTTCGCCCGCGTGACCGAGGAGCTGGCCCGCGGCTGGATGAGCTTGGCCGGGGCCATCGGCGGACACTCCGTGATCACCTACCTGATCCGCACGTTCGGCACCCGGGAACAACGCGAACGCCATCTGCCGCCCATGGCCGACGGCACGCTCAGGGCCACCATGGCGCTCACCGAGCCGGGCGGCGGCAGCGACCTGCAGGCCATGCGCACGCACGCGGTCGCCGACGGCGGCGACCTGCTGATCAGCGGGTCGAAGACCTGGATCTCCAACGCCCGCCACTCGGGCCTGATCGGCCTGCTGTGCGTGACCGACCAGGACGCCAGGCCCGCGCACCAGGGCATGAGCGTGCTGCTCGTCGAGCCCGGCGCCGGCCTGCACATCTCCAAGAACCTGCCCAAACTCGGCTACCGCGGCGTCGAGGCGTGCGAGCTCGTCTTCGACCGGATGCGGGTCCCCGCCTCCACGGTGCTCGGCGGCGCCCCGGACCAGGGATGGGCGCACATGATGCGCGGCCTCGAGGTCGGCAGGATCCAGGTGGCCGCCCGCGCGGTCGGCGTGGCCCAGGCCGCGCTCGACGACGCCATCAGGTACGCCCAGGAGCGGGAGTCGTTCGGCAAGCCGATCTGGAAACACCAGTCGGTGGGCAACCTGCTGGCCGACATGGCGACCAAGGTGCGGGCGGCGCGGCTGCTCACCGAGGACGCCGCGCGCCGGCTCGACGAGGGCGGCCGGGCCGACATGGAGGCCGGCATGGCCAAGCTGTTCGCCTCCGAGACCGCGATGCAGGTGGCGCTGGACGCGATGCGGGTGCACGGCGGGTACGGCTTCTCCAAGGAGTTCGAGGTCGAGCGGTACTTCCGGGACGCCCCGCTGATGATCCTGGGCGAGGGCACCAACGAGATCCAGCGCAACGTCATCGCGGCCCAGTTGATCGCGCGCCACCCCATCAGTGGAACGGATCGGACATGACGCTACTGGCCGGCAGGACCGCGGACGTCACCGGCGGACGGTCCGTGTGAGCTGGACCCCGCACACCGTCACCACCGTCGAGACGGTCGACCCGCACCCCGTGGCGGCCCTGTCGGCGCTGTTCGACGACGGCACGCCCGCCACCGGCCCCGGAGACGCGCTGCCGCCGCTGTGGCACTGGCTCGCCCTGGCCCGCTGGCCCGTGTCGTCCGCGCTCGGCCTGGACGGCCATCCGGCGCGCGGGTCGTTCCTGCCTCCGGTGGAGCTGCCGCGTCGCATGTTCGCCGGTGGCGAGGTCGTCTTCCACGCCCCACTCACGGTCGGGGCCACCGTCCGGCGCGAGTCGCGGGTGGCGTCGGTCACCGAGAAGTCCGGGCGCTCGGGCAAGCTGGTCGTCGTGGCCGTCGCCACCAGGCTGTACGACGCGCACGACCGGCTCGCGATCGAGGAACGGCAGGATCTCATCTACCGGGACACGAGACCCGTCCGCGCCGTGGAGACCCCGGCCGAGCCGGCCGCCGCCCTGGCCCCAGTCGGCGCCCCCCTCACCCGGGCGGGGGAGTGGGCCTGGGATCTCGTCACGGACCCGACCCTGCTGATGCGCTTCAGCGCCGCCACCTCGAACCCGCACCGCATCCACTACGACTGGCCGTACGCCACCCGCGTGGAGGGATACCCCGGCCTGGTGGTGCATGGGCCGCTGATGACGCTCGCCCTCGCCGAGGTGCTCCGTCTCGAGCAGCACGACGTGCCGATCCCGCGCATGCGGCACAGGAACCGCGCACCGCTGTTCTGCGGCCAGGCCGCGCGGCTGCGCCGGGTCGAGGACGCCCCGCTCACACTGGGGCTGTACGGGCAGGACTCCGTCGAACCATGCACCACGTTGACGATGGAAGGGACCGGCCATGCGTGACGAGGTCGCCGGCATGGAGCACCACGCCCGCGCCATCGTTGACGTGTTGCGGGCCGTCGTGGGCGAGGCGGCCGCGCACGTGGGGGTGGGTGACGACCGTCAGGCCGTCGCCTACGACCTGGCGTCCGTGTCGTCGTCGGTCGCGGCCGGCGTGGCACTCCTCGGCCACGGCACGCACGACGCCGCCCCCGGCCGTGGGCTACGTGCCGGCGATCTCGGTGGCGACCTCCGTGCCGGCGACCTCCGTGCCGGCGGCCACGGCGGCGGCGCGGCCGAGGACGACCTGGCGCTGCTCTACGCCGCCGACGTCGCCGCGGACCTGGCCGGCCGGATGACCGGCCGGGAATCCCTGTGGGGCGTGGACCGGACGGTGCTGGACGGGATCGCCGCCCACATCGCCGCCGGACGGGACCCGGCACTTCTGGAACGTGTGGCCGGGCGGGTCATGGCCACTCGCGAGGCCGGACCGCGGCACCTGTCCGGCGAGCTGCAACTGGTCCGCACCGCCTTTCGCGAATTCGCCGCCGACCAGATCGTCCCCGTCGCCGACCGCATCCACCGCGACGACGAGGACATCCCGGCCGCCATCATCGACGGGCTCGCCGACATGGGCTGCTTCGGGCTGTCGATCCCGGCCGCGTACGGCGGCTACGCCGAGGGCGGGGCAGACGAGCTGCTGAGCATGGTCGTGGTGACCGAAGAGCTCTCCCGCGCCTCGCTCGGGGCCGCCGGCTCGCTCATCACCCGCCCGGAGATCATCGGCGCCGCGATCACCCGGGGCGGCACCGAGGAGCAGAAACGGCGCTGGCTCCCGGCCATCGCCTCGGGGGAGCGGCTGTGCGCCGTCGCGGTGACCGAGCCGGACTGTGGATCGGACGTCGCCGCCGTCACCACCAGCGCGGTCAGGGACGGCGAGGAGTGGGTGCTGAACGGCGTCAAAACCTGGTGCACCTTCGCCGGCCGCGCCCATTACCTGCTCGTCCTCGCCCGAACGGATCCGGACCGCGCGGCCGGTCACCGCGGACTGTCGCTCTTCGTGATCGAGAAACCGTCCTTCACCGGCCACGAGTGGCGCCTCACCCAGGAGGGCGGCGGGAGCGTGGAAGGCCGCGCCATCCGCACCCTGGGTTACCGCGGCATGCACTCCTTCGAGGTCGGCTTCGACGGCTGGCGCGTGCCCGCAAACGACCTGATCGGCCTGGACGACGGCCTCGGGCGCGGCTTCTACCTGCAGATGCAGGCGTTCGCCAACGCGCGCCTGCAGACCGCCGCCCGCGCCGTCGGCGTCATGCAGTCGGCGCTCGAACTGGCCGTGGACTACGCCACGCAGCGGTCGGTCTTCGGCCGCTCGCTCGCGGACTACCAGCTGACCCGCGCCAAGATCGCCAGAATGGCGGCGTTGACCGCCGCGTGCCGGGCGTTCACGTTCGCGGCGGCCCGGGCGGTCGCGGCCGGCGACGGCGGGCTCGAGGCCGCGCAGGTCAAGCAGGTCGCCTGCCGGGCGGCCGAGTGGGTCACCCGTGAGGCCCAGCAGCTGCACGGCGGTTACGGGTACGCCGAGGAGTACGGCATCTCGCGGCTGTTCGTGGACGCCCGCGTGCTGTCCATCTTTGAAGGCGCCGACGAGGTCCTCGCCCTCCGCGTCATCGCCCGCCGCCTGTCCAAGCCCTGACGTGTCCCGCGTCGCCGGCCGCCGCCCAGAGGACCAGCGCGCCCACCACCTGTGCAGCAGGCACATCGCACCCGCGAGCACGGCGAGGACGCGGCTCAGGCGGCCAGGACTCTGGCGAGAGCCTCCTGGACGGCGGCGCGGGTGGTGGCCGGGTCGTCGAGGTCGAAGCCGACCACGAGCCCGTCCCTGAGCAGCAGCAGGATGTCGGCGGTCCGCTCGGCGTCGGGGTGGCCGTCGTCGGCGAGCAGGTCGCGGTACAGGTCGCGGGTCCAGCGGCGGTGCTCGGCGATGGCCTGCCGCACCGGATGATCCGGATCGGGATATTCGGCCGCCGTGTTGACGAAGGGGCAACCCCGATAGGTGGGGCCGGCGCCGAACTCGCACATGAAGGCGAAGATCGCCATCAGCTTCTCGCGCGACGATCCGGTGTCCACGGTGGCGACCGCGGCCCGCTGCCGCGAGCTCTCCGCGGTCACGTACGCGCGGACGAGGTCGTCCTTGCTCGGGAAATGCTTGTAGAAGGTCGCCTTGGCGACCTCCGCCTCCGCGATGATCCGGTCGATCCCGACCGTGTGGACGCCCTCCCGGTAGAACAGTCGCGCGGCCGTGACGAGCACGCGGGTGCGCGCGGCGCTCGGGCGACGTCCTTCCAACGTTTCTGCGGTCACACGTTGACGATACCAGACAGATCTGTCTACTCTTAGGCCCAGTCGTAGACAGACAGGTCTGTTCGTCAAGAAGGGCATCGTCATGAGCATTTACACCGCCATCGCCACCTCCGCCGGCCGCGACGGCCGCGCTGTCTCCTCCGACGGACGGCTGGACGTCAAGCTGGCCCGGCAGAAGGAGCTCGGTGGCGACGGCGACGGCACCAACCCCGAGCAGCTCTTCGCCGCCGGGTACGCGGCCTGCTTCGCCTCGGCGATGCGGCTGGTGGGCGCACGGAAGAAGATCGACGTCTCGGACGCGTCGGTCACGGCCGAGATCGGCCTGTCACCGAACGGTCAGGGCGGCTTCCAGCTCGAGGCCACGCTCCGGGTGGAGCTGCCCGACTCGATCGCCCCTGAGACCGCCCGCGAGCTCGTCGAGGCCACCCACCAGGTGTGCCCCTACTCCAACGCCACCCGCGGCAACATCCCGGTCAACCTGGTCATCGAGTAGATCCTCCGGCGCGTACGCCGGCGTCACCGAGCTTCAGGCGTGGTCGCCCGCCGCGGACGACACGGCCGGCGGGGTCGCGGGAGTAAGGGAGGTGACCCTGTCTACGCTCCCGAGGTGACCTCCGTCCCCGTCCGCTACGCATGACGGTGTAGCACGAAGCCATCCCTCAGCCTGACGACCCGAAGGGTGGTTTCCGGCGACTCTGATGTCGAGCACACAACGACGAACTCGACACAGGAGCACGACATGACCACCACGATCCACCGCATGATCCCGGCCGTGACCCGCTGGCTCGCCGCGAACAGCATCGACGTCCTGCGGGTCAGCCTCGGCATGATCTTCCTGGGCTTCGGGGTGCTGAAGTTCTTCCCGGGCGTCAGCCCGGCCGAGGAGCTGTCCGTGGCCACCGTTCAGACGCTGTCCTTAGGGCTGCTCTCCGGCACCACCGCGCTGATGTTCGTGGCGGCGGTCGAATGTTTCGTCGGCCTGACGCTCATCACCGGACGGCTGCTGAAGACCGGCCTGGCCGTGCTGGCCGGGGCGCTGGTGGGGATCATGGCGCCGCTGGTGCTGTTCTTCACCGACCTGTTCCCCGGGCCTCCCACGCTGACCGCGCAGTACGTGCTCAAGGACATCGTCCTGGCCGCCGCCGCCATGGTCATCGCCGCCCGCGCCCTGGGCGCCCGGCTCGTGCCGCAGCACAGGTGAGCGCCCCCCACGCGCCGCCCGTGCCTCGAAGGAATCCCTTCGAGGCACGGGCGGATTCGTGTGTCAGCCCCTATAAGGAGCGATCGTGATCTTGTCGATGGTCGGGGCGAACCGGGAGCGGACAAGCACTCCCGGGAAGGTCTCCGACGCGTAGGTCTTGCCGTCGAAGTTCGGCAGCTCCTCGGCGGCGAAGCGCACCGTGTTCTCGCCCTTGCCCAGCCGCACCGGGATGGTGAGCTCCCAGAAGTTGTTCTCGTGGAAGGAGTGCGGGAACAGGACACGCTGCGGGGCGGCGCCGTCCACCAGCGCCGCGGTCGAGCCGTTGACCAGCGTGCCGTGCAGGCCGTTCCCGGAGGAGTCGGTGACGGAGCCGGTGGTGATGTCGTCGGTGTCGAACTCGTAGACGAGCGCGGGAGCGGGCGGGTCGGCGGCCGCCGATTCCGCGACGCCCGTGGTTAACGCGAGGGTCAGGGCGGCCGGGAGCAGCCCGGCACGCATGGCCTTGGTGATGCTCGGAAATGTCATCACGATGTCGCTGGGTCATGTGAGCGCTAACAAATCTGACGGAGTCGATCCGCACCGCAACCTAGGGTTTCGCGTAGGTCACGTAGCCGCGCCGGGCACGTCAATGGGCCGCGTTCTCTCGTTTCCGGGATGTCACGATTCGGTATCGTCCCCGGCCCGCGCTCTTGACGCCTGCCTCCTGCCCGGGCAAAAGTCGAGCGCAGTCGTTGAACCGGTTCGCCGCTCGCTCGAGAGAGCAGCAGGGACATCGGTCGGCGATACGAGGGCGTCCGCAACGCCGCTGTCGAACCGGTTCAACGACTCAGGAGGTGAGAGTGGCGACGATCGGAGACGTGGCCCGGGAGGCCGGGGTGAGCCGCAGCACGGCGTCGTACGCGTTGTCGGGCAAGCGGCCCATCTCGGAGGAGGTCCGCCGGCGCGTGCTGGCGGCCGCGGAGGCGCTCGCGTACACGCCGAACGCCGGCGCCCGCGCGCTCGCCACCTCCCAGACCAAGGTCCTCGGTCTGCTCGCCCAGTTCCACGAAGACGAGTTCGCGCCCGCGATGATGCAGTACATCCTGGGCGTCACCGACACCGCCCGCGACCTGGGCTACGACACGCTGCTGGTCACCGAGGCCGACGGCGCGCGGGCGCTGCGGCGCATCACCGACTCGCGCATGGTGGACGGCGTCGTGCTGATGAACATCGCGCAGGACGACTCGAGGCTGCCCTTCCTGCGCGCCGCGCCGCAGCCGGGCGCCCTGGTCGGCCTGCCGGGCGACTGCTCGGGACTCGACGTGTTCGACCTCGACTTCGAGGAGGCCGGCCGGGTCATGGTGGAGCACCTCCACCGGCTCGGCCACCGCGAGCTCATCCTGATCTCGCAGCCGGAGCACGTCGTCGAGCGGGGCGGCGCCTACGTGTGGCGCCTGCGCGACGCCGCGCTGGAACGGGCGCGGCAGCTGGGCGTCACCCTGCACGCCGTGTACGGCGAGTCCCGGCAGCCGGCCGTCGGCCGCCTGCTCAACGGCCTGCTCGACGCCTACCCGTCGGTGACCGGCCTGCTGATCAACAACGAGGCGGCCGCCGCGGCACTGCCGTCGGTCACCTATCAGCGAGGGCTGCGGGTGCCCGAGGACCTGTCGGTCATCGGGCGTTACTCCGACGAGTTCGCCGCGACCTTCTCCCTGCCCTATTCGTTCATCGAGAGCGCACCCGACCGCCTCGGCTCCATGGCGGTGCGCCAGCTCGTGCGCCGCGTGGAATCGCCGGTGGCGCGCGACGAGCCGTTCGTGGTGCGCTTCATCTCTCCCGAGCTGGTCTCCCGGGGCAGCACCGCGCCCCCGGGAGCGCCTCTCCCGCCTCCGCCCGCCCGCTGAGCGGGCCCGACCCCCCAAATCCTTCCTTCCACGCTCCGATGTGAGCGCTAACATTGGAGGAATCGATGAACCGTCCGTCGATGTCCACGAGGGCGGCGTTCTTCGGAACCGCCGTTCTGGCGCTGTCCGCTCTGTCCGCCTGCGCCTCCGCTCCCCAGGGCGGCGCCACCCCCACGGCCGCCGGCTCGGCCGGCAAGTCCTACACGTGGTGGGACCCGTACCCGCAGCACGACGCGTCCTCCGCCTGGGCGAAGCGGGTGAACACCTGCGGGCAGCAGGCCGGCGTCACCATCGAGCGCACGGCCTACGACACGACCGCGCTGACCAACCAAGCCTTGCTGGCCGGTCAGGAGGGCAACGCGCCGGACGTCATCCTCCTCGACAATCCGGCCGTCTCGACGCTCGCCGACGCCGGGATGCTCACCACGATGTCTGACGTGCCCGGGTCCGGCACCATGTCGGACTTCGGACTGGACACCGCCCGGTTCGACAAGAACCTCATCGCCGCCGGCGAACTGGACGGCAAGACCTACGGCATCCCCATCGGGGCCAACACCCTCGCCCTCTACTACAACAAGAAGATCCTCGACGACGCCGGAGTCGACCCCGCCTCGATCAAGGACTGGGCCTCGCTCAACGCGGCGCTGAAGAAGGTCAAGGCGGCGGGCAAGAAGCCGATCACGTTCTCGGCCATCGGCACGGAAGAGGGGTCGTTCCAGTTCCTGCCGTGGTTCTGGGGCGCAGGCGCGCAGCTGACCCGGCTCGACTCGCCCGAGGCCGTGGCGGCGCTCGACCTGTGGACCTCCTGGGTCAAGGACGGCACCGCGCCCAACTCCGTCATCAGCAACTCCCAGAACACCACCTGGGAGGAGTTCCTGACGGGCGAGTTCGCGTTCGCCGAGAACGGCACCTGGCAGATCAACAGCGCGGAGAAGGCGGGCTTCCCCACCGGCATCGTCCAGATCCCCGGCAAGGACGGGGGCGTCGCCCCCACCCCCACTGGCGGCGAGTTCATCACGGTGCCGGTGCAGAAGGACACCGGCCGCTACAGCGCCACCAAGAAGATCCTCGAGTGCATGACCACGCCCGAGGGCCTGGTGGAAACCGGTACGACATTCGCGTACTACATCCCCTCCACCGCCGACGGCCGGCAGGCGATCCTCGCCAAGGAACCGGATCTGAAGCCGTGGGTCGAGGCCGTGCAGTCCGCCAAGGGCCGCACCAGCGACAACCTCGGCACCAAGTACCCGAAGATCTCCGAAGCGATGTGGACGGCGGTGCAGAAGGCGCTGAGCGGTGCGGCCACCTCGGCCGACGCGCTCAAGGAGGCGCAGGCCCAGGCGAAGCAGGCCACCGGCGGCTGATGCGATGACCTCCGTTCGCACCCGACCGGCCACGGTGCGGAGAGCGGCGCACCAGGCTCCCCGGCGGCGGTCTCCACGATGGACGGCCCTCGCGTTCCTCACGCCCCTCGTCCTCTACCTGATCGCCTTCTACGCCTATCCGCTCTATCGCAACATCGACCTCAGCGTGCACGACTACACGCCGCGCGCGTTCGTGCAGGGCGACCCGGAGTTCACGGGGCTCGACAACTACGTGAACATCCTCTCCGACGACACCTTCCTGCGCGCGCTGAGCAACACCGCGCTGTTCACGCTGGGGTCGATCGCCGTGCAGTACGCCCTCGGGCTGGCGCTCGCGGTCTTCTTCCACCGCCATTTCCGCCTGTCGGTGGCGCTGCGCGCGATGTTCCTCGTGCCGTGGCTGCTGCCGCTGATCGTCTCCGCCTCGACCTGGTCGTGGATGCTCAACAGCGAGAACGGCATCGTCAACGCGGCCCTGCAGGCGTTCGGTATCGGGCAGATCAACTGGCTCACGTCCCCCGACACCTCGTTGCTGGCCGTCACCATCGCCAACATCTGGCTCGGGATCCCGTTCAACCTGGTGATCCTCTACGCCGGGCTGCAGACCATCTCGGCCGACCTGTACGAGGCCGCAGGGCTGGACGGGGCGAACGCCTGGCAGCGGTTCTGGCGCATCACGTTCCCGCTGCTGCGCCCGGTCTCGGCGATCACCCTGCTGCTCGGCCTCATCTACACGCTCAAGGTCGTCGACATCATCTGGATCATGACGAAGGGCGGTCCCGCGGACGCCTCGACGACGCTGGCGATCTGGTCGTACCGGGAGGCGTTCGGCACCGGCCAGCCCGACTTCTCCCCGGCGGCGGCCGTCGGCAACCTGCTCATCCTCATCGCCTTCGCCGCCGGCCTCGTACACGTGCGCCTGCAACGCAGGGAGGAACGCGGATGAAGTCATCCTGGAGAACCGTCCTGGGCATTGTCCTGGTGGCGGTGATGCTCTTCCCGGTCTACTGGATGTTCAACGTCTCGCTCACCAAGACGTCCGACATGCGGGCGGACCCGCCCCACTGGTTCCCGTGGGACCCCACGTTCGAGGGGTACACCGCCGCACTCGGCCAGCAGCTTCCGGCCCTCGCCACCAGCCTGTTCATCGGCCTCGGCACGGTCGCGCTGACGCTCGTCGTGTCCCTGCCCGCCGGCTACGCGCTGGCCAAGCTGCGGCCGCTCGGCGCCCGCGGGATCGACTTCCTGCTCCTCGTCGCCCAGATGATCCCCGCCGTGGTCATGGCCATGGGCTTCTACGCGATCTACATCAGGCTCGGGATGCTCAACACCGTCGCGGGCCTGATCGTGGCCGACTCCACGCTGGCCGTGCCGTTCGGGGTGCTGCTCTTCCGGGCGTTCATGGCGAGCATCCCCGGCGAGCTCATGGCCGCGGCGCAGATCGACGGGGCGAGCACGTGGCGCACGTTCCGCTCGATCATCCTGCCGCTGAGCCGCAACTCGGTGATCACGGTCTCGCTCTTCGCGTTCCTGTGGGCGTGGTCGGACTTCATCTTCGCCTCGACCCTCAACCGCAACAGCGACGTCATCCCGATCACGCTCGGCATCTTCCGCTACATCGGCAACAACACCACGCAGTGGAACTCGATCATGGCGACCGCCGTGATCGCGTCCATCCCCGCGGCCTTCCTCCTGGTCCTCGCGCAGCGCTACATCGCCGCCGGGGTCACCGCGGGCGCCGTGAAGGACTGACCAGCCATTCGTCGAAAGGTTCACCACATGTCCAGCCCCGTGCTGCCGTCCCACGGCCGGGTACGTCCCCTCGGGCTCACGCAGGTCTCGATCACCGGCGGGTTCTGGGGGAGCCGCCAGGCCGTGAACGCCACGGCCACGCTCGCTCACTGCGAGTCGTGGATGGAGCGCCTCGGCTGGCTGGCCAACTTCGACCGGGTCGCCGACGGGACCACCTCGCCCGACCGGCCCGGCTGGTCGTTCTCCGACTCGGAGGTGTACAAGCTCCTGGAGGCTCTGGCCTGGGAGACCGCCCGTACCGGCGACACCGGGGCAGATGCGGCGATCAAGCGGCTCACCGGGCGGATCGGCCGGGCACAGGACCCGGACGGCTACCTCAACACCTGCTTCGGGCACGGCGGGCAGCCGCCGCGCTACAGCGACCTCGAGATGGGCCACGAGCTCTACAACACCGGCCATCTGCTGCAGGCCGCCGTGGCCCGGTTGCGCACCGGAGCTCGGCACGGAGAGGACGATCTGGTGCGCATCGCGCGGCGGGCCGCGGACCACGTGTGCCGGACCTTCGGTCCGGACGGCCTGCCGGGCATCTGCGGGCACCCGGAGATCGAGGTCGGGCTGGCCGAGTTCGGCCGGGCGCTGGGGGAGGACCGGTACGTCGAGCAGGCCCGCCTGTTCCTCGACCGGCGCGGCCACGGCACCCTCAAGGACATCTCCCTGGGACGCGCCTACTTCCAGGACGACATCCCGGTCCGGGAGGCGGAGGTGTGGCGCGGCCACGCCGTGCGCGCCCTCTACCTCACCGCCGCGGCGGTCGACGTCGCGGTCGAACGCGGCGACGACGAGCTGCTGCGCGCGGTCGAACGGCAGTGGGAGCGCTCGGTCGCCCGCCGGACGTACATCACCGGCGGTATGGGCTCACGCCACCAGGACGAGGGCTTCGGCGAGGACTGGGAGCTGCCGCCGGACCGGGCCTACTGCGAGACGTGCGCCGGGGTCGCCTCCATCATGGTCTCCTGGCGCCTCCACCTCGCCACCGGCGACGTCCGCTACACCGACCTGATCGAGCGCACGCTCTACAACGTCATCGCGACCTCCCCGAGCCCTGACGGCCGGGCGTTCTTCTACGCCAACCCCCTCCACCAGCGGACGCCGGGCAAGCCGGCCGACCCGGACGAGGTGAGCCCGCGCGCCGAGGCGGGCGCCAGGGCCGCCTGGTTCGACGTCTCCTGCTGCCCCACCAACGTCGCTCGCACCCTGGCCGGCCTGCACGGCTACCTCGCCACGACCGACGACGACGGCCTGCGGATCCACCAGTACGCCCCCTGCACCATCCGCGCCGAGCTGCCCGGCGGGCAGGAGGCCGCCGTGGAGGTCGAGACGGACTACCCCGAGACCGGGACCGTCCGCGTCCGGATCGCTGCCGACGCGGCCGCGCCCTGGACCCTCGCCCTGCGGGTCCCCGCCTGGGCCGCCGGAGCCACGCTGATCGACGACGGGCGGGCGCGGCCGGTGGATCCCGGCATGACGGAGGTGCGGCGGGCGTTCCGCGCCGGTGAGGTGATCACCCTCGAACTGCCGATGGAGCCCCGCTTCACCTGGCCCGATCCCCGTATCGACGCCGTGCGGGGCTGCGTCGCCGTCGAGCGCGGCCCCGAGGTCCTGTGCGCCGAGTCCCATGACGTCCCCGGCCAGCTCGACGCCCTGGCCGTCGACGCCCGCTCCGCCCCGCAGGCCGATCCCGGCGGCGCACGGGTGCGCGGCCGCCTGCCCGCCCACGCCGACCGGCCCTGGCCCTACCCGCAGGCAGCGGCCGCTCCCGCTCCCGTGGCGGGGGCCGGCTGGTTCGACGTGCCGCTGCGGCCCTATCACTCCTGGGCGCAGCGGGGCCCGTCGAGCATGCGTGTCTGGTTGCCCGTATCCCCACCCCCCGAAGGAGAGTGACCCGATGTCCCGCATCCGAATGATCGCCTTAGTCCTGGTCACCACGGTCGCGACCGTGGTGACCGGCACGCCCCCGGCCGCGGCGGCGGGCGCGACGCTGACCGTCAACGTCGCCCAGCCGTTCCGGCCCGTCACCCACGTCGCCTCCGGCGGCCTGTACGGCCTGGCGGAGAACTCCCGCCCGGCCGACTCCACCCTGCTGCCGATCAAGGTGAACTCCCTGACCCAGCCCGCGCCCGGAGTCGGCCAGCGGCCCAACGGCCAGCCGCCCGGCGGAGACTCCCTCCTGATCGCCCCACAGGCCACCAGGGTCGGCGCGGGCCAGTTCATCCGGATGCCCGACGTCTACCCCGACTTCCCGTACCAGTGGGTGAGCTGGGACGACTGGCTGGCCAAGGTGAACACCATGGTCAACGCCCGGCTGTCGGCCACCACGGTCACGAACGTCATCGGCTGGGAGCTCTGGAACGAGCCCGACTACACCTGGAACACCTCCGCCGCCGGCTCCTTCAACGACGGCTGGGTGCGCACGTACCGGGCGGTGCGCGCGCTGGACTCGCTGACGCCGATCGTCGGCCCCAGCACCGCCACCTACAACCGCTCCTGGATGCAGTCCTTCCTCACCCACGCCAGGAACACCGGCACGCTGCCCGACATCATCTGCTGGCACGAGCTGGTCAACCCCACCAGGATCGCCGGCGACATCGCCGACTACCGCAACCTGGAGGCGTCGCTGGGCATCAGCCCGCGCCGCATCTCCATCAACGAGTACGCCGCCCCCGCCGAGGTGGACGTTCCCGGCCGGATCGCCAGCTACGTCGCCAAGCTGGAGCGCGGCGGCGTGGAATCCGCGCACCGGGCCTTCTGGTACGAGTACGGCACCATGAACGGCCTGGTGGTCAACAACAACCAGCCCACCGGCACCTGGTGGTTGTACAAGTGGTACGGCGACATGGCCGGTGGCATGGTCACGACCACGTCGACCACGCAGACCGGGCTGGACGGGTTCGCCTCCTACGACGGCACCCGAAGGATCGTCAACGTGGTGTTCGGCAACGAGGCCGGCGCCAACATCGTCAACCTCACCGGCCTCGGCGCGCTCGGCTCCAGCGTCCGCGTCACCCTGTCGTCCACCCCGTCCAGCGGCCGCTTCACCGCGGTCACCGCGCCCACCACGATCTCCACGACGACCAGGACGGTCAGCGGCGGGCAGCTCAGCGTGTCCGTTCCCAACATGGTGGCCACCAGCGCCTACCAGCTCATCGTCGAGCCGGTCAGCGGGGTGCCCGCCTACCAGCAGCGCTACGAGGCCGAGAACGCCTCCGTGTTCCGTGCCCAGCGGCTCACCGCCTCCAGCGCGTCGGGCGGCGGGTACGTGGGCCGGATCGACAACTCGGGCACACCACGCACCGACAGCTACGTCGACTTCGTGGTGAACGTGCCCACCGCCCGCGCGTACACGATGACCATCGGCTACGCCAACGGCACCGGCGCCACCGCCACCCAGGGCCTGGCCTACAACGGCGGAGCCTGGACCACCGTCAGTTACCCGCCGACGGCGGGCTGGGGGCAGTTCGGCGCCACCATCAGCACCACGGTCACGCTCAGGGCCGGCTACAACGTGATCCGCCTGGCGAAGGGCTCGCCGTACTTCGCGGGCGGCACCGGCTACGCCGAACTCGACTACATCCAGCTCACCTGACAGTGCCCGGGCGGCGCCCCGTGGGCCGGGGCGCCGCCCGGGCCCCCAAGTTGACCTGGGAATGGACGTGGCCGCCGTGGCGTTAGCCCATCCGTCGGACCCGCTTTACCTGGCAGGGTAGATCTTTGCCTGGACCCTGGCGTTTTGTTTGCTTTTGTCCGGTTTGAGTCGGTAACGTAGTTTTCGTTGCCGCAGGGTGACCAGCGCCTTACCTCTGAAGGGCGGTTACCCGCGTCTGTAGCGCTCCACCGTAGCGACTGTATGGCTTCGCGCCCGGCTACGTCCGTAATGCGAGCGCAATGTGCCGTGTCCCCTAACAAAGGACTGACTTGACTGTGTCTGCCCGTATGCGTTCCATCGCTCTGCTCGCCGCCTCTACCCTCGGCGCCCTGGCCTTCGGCTCGGCTTCGGCCCACGCCGACGCGGGCACCGACCAGAAGGCCGTGCTCCAGGGCTCGACGACCGCATCCTATTACTGGGACGACGCCTCCGGCCGGGCCGGTGACACGGGCCTGCCCGCCAGCGGCAAGCCCATGCAGAAGGGCCTGGCCGCCAGCCCCAGCTGGCCGCTCATGACCGAGGGCTACGTCGTCTACAAGGGCAAGAAGCTGCCCTTCTTCGTCGGTGACCGCGGCCCCGGAGACCCCTCCAGTCGTGGCGTCATGCTCGACCTGGACGCCAAGACCTTCGCCGAGCTGACCGGCGGCACGTTCAACCCCGACACCCTGGGCGTGGACGGCGTCGGCGGCGAGGGCCACATCGACATCCAGTACGTGGTGACCAAGTGGGGCGACGGCGTCGGCCGTAAGAGCCACCCGGTCGCCTTCTCCACCGGCGCCTGGTCCGAGAAGGACACCACCCAGGTGACGACCGCGTCGGTGAAGCACTAGGTCGGGTCACCCGGTCAAGTCCGTCCGCGAGGAGGGCATCCCTTTGGGGGTGCCCTCTTCGTCTGTATCGTTACAAAGCGATCTCCAGAAGGGACGGTCATGACAGAGGTTCCCCGGCCGCTTTACCGCGACCCCATGTTCGACGGCGCCACCGATCCCACCGTGATCTGGAACCGCGCCGAGCGCACGTGGTGGCTCCTCTACACCAGCAGGCGGGCGACCGCCCCGCACCGCGAGGACGTCAGCTGGGTGCACGGCACCGGCCTCGGCGTGGCCTCCTCCGCCGACGGCGGCGTGACCTGGCTGTACCGGGGGACGATCGACGGCCTCGACATCGAGTGGGGGCGGCACACGTACTGGGCGCCGGAGATCGTCGACGACGGCGCCACCTACCACATGTACGTCAGCGTCATCCGCGGCGTCCCCGACGCGTGGCGGTCGCACGAACGCCATATCCGCCACTACACCAGCTCCGACCTCGTGCGCTGGACCTACCGCTCCACCTTGGATCTGTCCTCCCCCTACGTGATCGACGCCTGTGTGGCCCCGCTGCCGGGCGGCGGCCACCGCCTCTGGTACAAGGACGAGGCCGACGACTCCCATACCTGGGCCGCCGACAGCCAGGACCTGTACCGCTGGCAGGTCAAGGGTCCGGCGGTCACGATGTCCGCGCATGAGGGGCCCAACGTGTTCACCCTCGGCGGCCACCACTGGATGATCGTGGACGAATGGCACGGCCAGCGCGTGCTCAGATCCGACGACCTCGAGACCTGGCAACCCCAGGGGCTCATCCTCGACAAGCCGGGCGCCGGTGCGCACGACGCCGGCTACGGGCACCACGCGGACGTCGTGGTGACCGGGGAAGAGGCCCTGGCCTTCTACTTCACCCACCTGGACGAGCCGGACGACCAGCGGCGCTCGGCCGTGCACGCGGCCCGGCTGCGCGTCCGCGACGGCGTGCTGACCTGTGATCGTGACGAGCCGCTCACCGGCCCGATCCTGCCCGTTGAGGGTCCGGCAACACATCCTTGACATCGACCGATTTTTATCGATACAAACCCCTTTATCGATAAAAGCGGCGGAAGGCTCTCGAGCCGGTCACCCACAAGCGGACGCCCATCCGCGCATCCCCCACGGTAACGATCGCCAAAGAGGTGAGCGATGTCCCTGCTCAGAAGATCGGTCGCGACACTGGCGGCAGCGGCTGCCGTCCTGGCCGGAACGGCCGGATGCGGCTCGGGAAGTGAAGGCGGTGGCGGCAAGACCAAGCTGAGCTTCTTCTCCTGGGAGAACGAGCAGACGATGAAGCCGCTCATCGACGCCTTCGAGAAGCAGAACCCCGGCATCGACATCGAGTTCTCCACCGCCCCGCCGGTGGCCGAGTACATCTCGACGCTGCAGACCAGGCTCGTCTCGGGCACCGCGGCGGATGTGTTCGTGATCGCCGCGGAGAACAAGACCAACCTCGTTCAGGGCGGCTTCGTCAAGGACCTGACCGGCAAGCCGTTCATGGCGAACATGTCCAAGTTCAACACCGAGGCCTGGTCCGTGGACGGCAAGGCCTACGGCATGTCGATCTCGTCGTGGTCCGCCGGCATCCTCTACAACAAGGACGTCCTCGCCAAGGCGGGCGTCACCGAGTTCCCCACGAAGTGGGACGACTTCATCGCGCTGTGCCAGAAGCTCAAGGCGGCGGGCACCACGCCGTACTACGAGTCGGCGACCGGCCTGCCGCTCAGCATCGCGGCCCTGGTCGGCCACGAGAACGCGCGCCAGGGCGGTGGCGTCGACGCTCAGATCTTCGCCGGCCAGAAGAAGTTCGGCGACCTGTGGACCGGGCCGCTGACGACCTACAACCAGCTGTTCACCAGCGGCGTGATGACCAAGGACGTGGTCGGCCTGAAGGGTGAGCAGATCGTGGACGAGTTCACCAACGGCCGCGTCGCGATGATCGCCGCGGGCCCGTGGGACGTTCCCACGCTGCGGCAGAAGGCGCCGGACCTGAACCTCGTCTTCGCCGGCGTGCCCACTCCCGACGGCAAGCCGTTCTGGGCCGGCGCCGCCTCGCCCGGCTGGGCCATCAACGCCAAGACCCAGCACGAGAAGGAGGCCGAGGCGTTCCTGACGTACCTCGGCAGCAAAGAGGCCGTCACGCTGTTCAACAAGGAGACGGCCGCCATGACCACCACGTCCGACGTCACCCCCGTGGTGGACAAGGTGCTGGAGCCCAACCTCCAGGCGCTCAAGGAGGGCGCCTTCTACCTGCCGCAGATCGCCTGGCCGCGAGTCCAGGACGCGCTCAACACCGAGATGGTGGCGCAGATTCAGCTGATGATCCAGGGCCAGGCCAAGCCCGAGGACGTGGCCGCCGCGCTGGACAACCGGCTCAAGAGCAGCTGACATGACGGTGCTCGGCAGAAGGGCGCCCGCGGTGACGGGCGCCCTGTCCTGGCTGATGTCGCCGAAGCGGCTGGAGGGTCTGCGATTGCAGGCGTTCATGGTGCCGATCGGGGTCGTGTTCGCGGTGTTGTTCGCGATCCCGCTGGCGCAGTCGCTCTACTTCAGCGTGACCGACTTCAACGGCTACTCGACGAAGGTCAACTTCGTCGGGCTGGAGAACTACCGGAAGATCTTCACCGACCCGTCGATGCTGGCGGGCCTGGGGTTCACCCTGCTGTACGCGATCGGCACCACGGTGATCGTCACGGTGCTGGCGATCCCGCTGGCGGTGCTGCTCAACCGCCGCTTCTTCGGCCGCAACGTGGTGCGGGCGGTGTTCTTCTTCCCGGCCATCCCCAGCATCGCGATCCTCGGCCTGGTGTGGGCGTTCATCCTGTCGCCGCTGGGCTCGGGCGCGATCAACTGGCTGCTCGACGCGGTGGGCGGGTTCGGCCCCGTGCCGTGGCTGTCGGACGGCACGCTCGCCCAGCTGTCGGTCATCATGGTCGCCGTCTGGTCGTCCACCGGCTGGCACGCCATCCTCTACCTCGCCTACCTGCAGGCCATCCCCGGCGACTATTACGAGGCGGCGCGGGTGGACGGCGCCTCGGCGCGGCAGGCGTTCTTCCGGATCACGCTGCCGCTGCTCGCGCCCGCGGTCACCGTCAGCTCGCTGCTGCTGATGACCGGCGGGCTGAAGGTCTACGACCTGCCCTACACCCTCACCAAGGGCGGTCCCGGCTACGCCACCTTCACCATCACCCAGTCGATCATCCAGAGCGGCATCGCGCAGGCCAAGTTCGGCCAGGCCTCCGCGCTGGCGGTGGTCTTCATGCTGGTGGTGGGCGCGATCGTGGCGCTGCAACTGGTCCTGTCGCGTCGTCTGGAAGGGCGCCTGTCATGAGGAAGCAGCGTTCCTCGCCGATCCTCTCGCTGGTCATGATCCTGGCCGCGGCCGTGGTCGGCGTGCCCTTCTACTACATCGTCGTCAACACGTTCAAGACACAGCGGGAGACCTCGGCCTCGCCGCTCGCCCCGCCCACGAGCCTGTACCTCGACAACTACGTGCGCGTCTTCGAGAACACGCCGATCCTGCAGTCGTTCCTCAACACGGTGTACGTCACGGCCGTGTCCATCGTGATCATGCTGGTCATCGGGTCGATGGCGGCGTACGCCATGCTGCTGCGCACCAACCTGATCAACCGGGTCGCCGGCGTGCTGCTCGTGATCGCGTTCCTGGTCCCCGGCCAGGCCACGCTGATCCCGGTCTACCGGATCCTGGTGGAGCTGCAGCTCGTGGACAGCCTGGAAGGGCTCATCATGCTGTACACGGCGGGATCGATCTTCTGCTACTTCCTTATCCAGGGATACCTCCGGTCGTTGCCGATCTCGATCTTCGAGGCCGCTCGCATCGACGGCGCGGGGCCCTGGCAGATCTACTGGCGGATCGTGCTGCCGCTCATCCGGCCGATCCTCATCACGGTCGGGGTGTTCCAGACCATGTGGATCTGGAACGACTTCATCACGCCGAACGTCTTCATCAGCTCGCCCGACAAGCAGACCCTGGTCCTGCAGGTCTACAAGGCCGTCGGGGAGTACTCGGTGGACTGGCCGGCGTTCATGACGCTCAGCGTGATCGTGCTGATCCCCGTCGTGATCTTCTTCATCGTGATGCAGCGGCACATCGTCAACGGGCTCCTGCAAGGCAGCGTCAAGGGCTAGACCGGCCATGAGAGGATTCTCCGGTGAGGCGGCGGGGATGGTGACGATCCAGGACGTGGCACGGGCGGCAGGCGTGTCCGCCATGACCGTGTCTCACGTGATCAACGACCACCCGCACGTCAAGACCGAGACCCGGGCACGCGTGCTGCAGGCCATCACCGACCTCGACTACCGGGTCAACGTGGCCGCGCGCAACCTCCGCACCGGGCGCACCGGCACGATCGGGCTGGCCGTGCCCGAGGTCGACCGGCCCTACTACGGACAGCTCGCCGCCGAGATCATCACGGCGGCGGCCCGGCACAACCTCAAGGTGGCGATCGAGCAGACCGGCGCCTCTCGCGAGGGCGAGCTCGACGCGCTCGCCCTGTCCCGCAACCGGCTCTACGACGGGCTCATCCTCAGCACGGTCGGGCTGGGGCCGGCCGACACCGACCTGCTCAAGGTCGACTACCCCATGGTCATCCTGGGGGAGCGGATCTTCGACGGGCCGGTGGACCACGTCGCGATGCCCAACGTCGAGGGCGCACGGGCGGCGACCGCGCACCTGATCGAGCGGGGCTGCCGCCGCGTCGTGCTGATCGACGGCGGGCCGCCCGGGGACGAGGTCGACGTCTCCAGCCTGCGTTACGACGGCTACCGGGAGGCGCTGGCGGAGGCCGGCATCCCCCTCGACCCGCGGCTGCTCGTCCACATCGACGGGCTCACCATGGAGCAGGGCGCCGCCGCCGCGCGCCGGGTGAGCGAGTCCGGGGTCGAGTTCGACGGCGCCTTCTGCGTGACCGACACCGTGGCGATGGGCGCGCTGCGCGGTTTCGCCGACGCCGGGGTGCGCGTGCCGCAGGACGTCAAGGTCATCGGGTTCGACAACATCGCAGAAGGGGCCTACATCGTGCCCTCGTTGTCGTCGATCGACCCCGACCACGCGCTCATGGCGAGCACGGCCGTGCGGTTCCTGGTCGGGCGGCTGGCGGAGAAGGGGAAGAAGCGGCAGGTCGCGCGGGAGTTCATCAGCCGCTTCACGGTCGTGGCCCGCGAGTCGACCGGCGGCTGAGCACCGCCGGTCGACTCGCGGGGGCTCAGCCCTGGGGGGTCCGGAAGCGCGGCACGGGCACCCGCGACCAGTCGAGGTCCGAGCCCAGGTAGAAGCTCGGGTACGCCGGCTGGTTGTAGCCGGTCTGCTGCCGTGCCACCTCCACGCGGTACTGCGGGTCGTGCATCAGCGTGTACAGCTTGCGGTCCGTGACCTCCGTGCTGAGGAAGATCCGGATCGCCGAGCTGTCGGCCGTACGCGTCAGCATCTCCTCCCGCCAGTCTCCGAACACGTCGGCCACCAGACCCGGGTTGCCCTTCGTCCAGTTGTTGGTCAGTGTGCCCTCAGCGGTGAGCACCGTGCCGCGCTTCCAGTCGTCGATCGTCGGCGTCTGGAGCACGGTGGTGGCGGTGCCGTTGATCAGCTGGGTGGTCATGTCGGCCGCCCAGCGGATGCTCATGTTCGTGCCGGGGGTGGTCCGGCCCAGGTGCTCGCCGCGCGCCGACCACAGGCCCGCCTGGATCTCCTGGTTGGGCGGCATCGACGACCATGCCTCCAGGCCGCGGATGGCGGGGTCGATGTCGCCGACCATGCCGCGCCCGGTGTCCCGGCCGCTGTAGCCGCCGAACAGCACCTTTCCGGTGGCGGCGTCACGCATCGCCCATCCGTACGGGGCCCACGCGCCGCCCTCGTGCACGGTCCAGATCTCCAGGCCCGGATGGCCGGGGTCGAGGTCGCCGACGTGCATGGCGTCGCCGTGGCCGAGCCGCACGTTCTGCCCGGGCACGTTGCTCTGCGGCGGGCCCTCGGCGAACGACGAGTACAGCAGGTCGCCGTCGTCGTCGATGGTCGCGGCCCCGTACACGATCTCCTGCCGCCCGTCGGCGTCCACGTCGGCCACGCTCATCGAGTGGAAGCCCTGGGTGGTGAGGTCGGCGTATTCGGGGTTGCTGCCGGGCACGCCGTGGGGCGAGGCGTTGAACGGGTTCGCCATCGGCGCGTGGCCGCTGTCGACGTACCAGACCTCCTTGAGCTTCCTGCCGTTCCAGTCGTAGGCGACCAGCGTGGTGCGGGTGTAGTAGCCGCGGGCGAACACCGCCGAGGGCCGCTTGCCGTCCAGGTAGGCGACGGCGGACAGGAACCGGTCGACCCGGTTGCCCGGCTCGATGCGGCCCATCGCGTAGTCGCCCCACAGCAGGCCGTCGTCGCCGCGGCCCGGCTTGTAGTGAATGGTCTGCAGCTCCTTGCCGGTGGCGCCGTCCAGCACCGACAGATACTCGGGGCCGGTGATGACGAACCCGGCGAACTCCCGCAGGCGGTTGTTGCCGCTGCGGCTCGGAGCGTAGACGTCCACGAAGTACGTGGCCAGGTCGACGGCGGCCTCGTGCGACAGCGGGTACTGGTGCTTCGCGGCGATGCCGAAGGCCTGCTCCAGCGTCGCCGGCCAGCGCCCGGCCACCACCTCGGGGTGCTCGTGCCACTTCTCGAACATGCCGACCACGTGGTCGAAGTAGTCCGCCGCGCTCTTGCGGTAGTCGTCGGCGTGCGAGTAGCCGCTCTTGACGTCCTGCTCCGGCATCGTGACGTACCGCTCGGAGACGATCTCGCCGTCACGTCCGTAGCGGATCATCTTCGAGCCGGGGGCGGTCTTGAGCATCATCTCCGAGCGGCCGTCGCCGTCGAAGTCGTAGACCAGGAACTGCGTGTAGTGGGCGCCCGAGCGGATGTTGACGCCCAGGTCGAGCCGCCAGCGCAGGGTGCCGTCCAGCTCGTACGTGTCCAGGTAGGTGTTGCCGGTGTAGCCGCGCTGGGAGACGTCCTTGGAGTTCGACGGGTCCCATTTCACGACGTATTCGTATTGGCCGTCGCCGTCCACGTCGCCGACGCTCAGGTCGTTGGCCGAGTACGTGTACGCCTCACCGGCCGGGGACACTCCGTCGGCCGGTTTCTTCAGCTGAAGATCATAAAACGATTTAAGCCAGGGCGTGGCCGCGGCGCTGCGGCGGCCCTCCCGGCCCTTGACGATGGGGGCGACGCGGTACTCGGCCGAGCCGGTGCCGGCGGTGTCGAGGTAATTGGTGCTGTCGGTCACCGTCGCGATCGGACGGCCGTCGCGGTAGACGCGGAAGTCGGCGCCCTCCATGCCGGTGGCGCCGGCGCCGGTCACCTCATCGCCGAGCAGCCGCCAGCTGAGGAACACTCCCTGGCTGGTGGAGGCGGCCACCAGGCCCCGGTCGAGATGCTCGAGCCGGACGCCCGCGCCGTGCCCGCCTGCGGAGTCGGCGGCGGCCGGGGCCGCGGCCAGCGGTGTGGCGAGCAGGGCGGCCAAGGCGGTGACGAGGATGCGGCGGATGCCGCTGGGGGGTCTCATGGCACAGGGCTCCTGGCGCATTAAATCGATAAAATCCCCCGGAGATTATTGGCCGGTTGTGAGGTTTGTCAAGGATTAATTTCAGCGGCAATTTCGCGAAATTAATGCACGAGTTGCAGTGAATTGAATGGCCTATTGCGTGGGAGGTGCGAGCTCCACGCGGGCGCCGCCGTGCACCGCCCTGACCAGGCCGTCGGCGGCCGGTCTGCACAGGTCCCGCCGCACGGTGGTGGGGGTGACACCCAGCGGGGTGACCGGGTCGGCGGTGGCGAGTGACACCATGGCGTTGTGCGGTCCGCAGAACCGCGCTCGCCATCGCCACGTCCCCACTGCGAGCGCTTCCTCGCTTCGGCCCGCAGATCGGAGTTCACATGACCACGCCCAGGACCGGACCCGCGACCCCCACGCTCGACCTGCTGGCCCGGCCGTCCGGCGGGTTCGCCATGGTGGCGATGGACCAGCGTGAGAGCCTCAGGCAGATGTTCGCCGCCGCCACCGGCGAGCGGGCCGGCGACGACACGCTGACCGCGTTCAAGCTGGCGGTGGCCCGGGAGGTCGGGCCGCACGCCTCGGGGTTCCTGATCGACCAGGACTACGGCTTCGACCGGGTGGCGGCCGAGGGCCTCATCCCCGGCGGACTGATCATCGCCGTTGACAGCCTCCAGCAGAGCTCTGACGGGCCCGTCGAGGACACCTCGATCGACGAGCGCGTCGACCTGGCCGCCGCCCGGCGGGCCGGCGCCGTCGCCGCCAAGCTGCTGCTCATCTGGCGCGACGACGAGCATCGGCGGCGCCGCCTGGACATCGCGGCCGCGTTCGTCCGGCGGTGCGCCGAGGCGGGGCTGCTGTCCGTGCTCGAAGGCGTGGCGAAACCGACCGCCACCGCGGGTCCCGGCTCCGGGGAGACCGCGGGCCCGGCCGCCTTCGACGGGCCCGCCGCGATCAGGGAGGCCGCCGCCGAGCTGGCCGGGCTGCGGCCCAGCCTGTACAAGGCTCAGGTCCCGCTCGGCGGCGCCGCGCCTGAGGAGCGGCTGGTCGACGAGTGTGCCAAGCTCGACGAGGTGATCCCCGTCCCGTGGGTCGTGCTCTCGCAGGGCGTGGACCGCGACGACTTCCCGGCCGCGGTGCGGGCCGCCTGCCGCGCGGGTGCGTCCGGGATGCTCGCCGGGCGCGCCATCTGGAGCGACCTCGTCGGCAGCGGCTCCAGTGGGCTCGCTGCCGCGCTTCGCGCTCGCGCCGTGCCCAGGCTCCGGCGTCTGGCCGAGATCGTCGACGAGTACGCCCGCCCGTGGAGCGCCCGATGAGCGCCTCGAAGATCGCGATGCTGGTCACCTGTTCCTCCATCGGTGAGGCGGCCGAGCGGGCCCGTCCGCTGGTGGAGCTGCCGATCCTGCGTATCTCCTCGCCTCGCTCAGGCATCGCCCGGCTCGCCGGTGACACAGAATGACATGGATTGCGCGTCGCTCTGATCACGGCGTCTTGTGTGGTTTTGCCGCAAAACTTACGAAGAGACCGCACTTCTGAAATCGTGGAGGCTTTTGTGCGCTTATCCATTGCTTTCCTGAGCATCGCCGTCTCGGCCGCGCTCCTCGTCCCTCCAGGGTCGGCGACAGCCGAGCCCGCCGAGCCACCACACCCCGCCGTACGCGACTTCGGCAACGGCCCCGAGCGGAACGAGGTGGCGGCCGGGACAGGCGAAGGGCAGCGGGCCGAGACGCTCCGCCGGGCCCCGGAGACGACCGAGTCGTACGGGCTGTCCATGGACCGCGGGTACCCCAGGCAGACCCAGCTGCCGATCCCCGCCGAGAACGCCGCCGACGCCTCCATCAAGCTGGGCCTCGTGCCGTACCACGGCATCGCGCCCAAGCTGAACGACCTGCAGCGGCGCAGCGACCGCGTCAGCGTCGAGATCATCGGCCGCAGCCACCAGGGCCGCGACCTCTACCTCGTGACCCTCACCGCCCCCGAGAGCCGCGCCGAGGCCCGCGAGCAGAGCCGGATCCGCGACCGCATCGAGAACGACCCGGCCGGCGCCGCCCGCGACCGCAAGCTGGCCGCCAGGTACAAGGCGCCGATCTACGTCAACGCCAACATCCACGGCAACGAGTGGGAGGGCACCGACGCCGCGCTGCGCACCCTCGAGCAGCTGGCGACCAGCACCGACCCGCAGGTCGCGGACCTCATGAAACGCACCAGGCTGTACTTCAACATCACCGCCAACCCCGACGGCCGCGTCAACGGCGTCCGCCAGAACGGCGCCGGCTTCGACCTCAACCGCGACTTCGTCACCGCCTCCCAGCCCGAGGTCCGGGCCATGCGCCAGGTGATGATCGACACCCAGCCGGTTGCCATGATCGACCTGCACGGCTACGTCAACGGCACGCTCATCGAGCCCACCACGCCGCCACACGGCGCCAACTACGAGTACGACCTGTTCATCACCAACACCTACGCCAACGGGCTCGGCATGGAGGCCGCGGTCAACGGGCTGGGCTACACGCCGGAGAAGGACGGCGTGGAGCCGGTGCAGATCCCGTTCCGGGACTCGGCCGAGGGCTGGGACGACTGGCCGCCGATCTTCACCCCGCAGTACGCCCCCTTCCAGGGCACGGTCGCCGCGCACACCGTGGAGATCCCGCTCCGGGTCAACGGCGCCGACTACACCAACCTGCCTGCCGAGGAGCTGCGCCGCCGCTCCGCGATCAACACCGACGTGGCCGCCGCCGCGATCCGGGCCACGTACGGCTTCGTGCAGTCCAAGCACGACGCGCTGATCGCCGACCAGATCGAGGTGTTCAGGCGGGGCGCGGCCGGCGAGCCGTCCAAGGTGGTGCCGCTCGGCATCGTGCCCGGCTTCGGCCCGGAGGACGTCTACACCACCACCTTCCCCCGCGCGTACGTCATCACCGGACAGCGCTCGGCCACCGCGGCCGCCCGCCTGGTCGACCATCTGATCGCGAACGACGTGCGGGTCGAGCGGGCCAAGCGTCCGTTCCGGCTGAACGGCACGACGTACCCCGCCGGGTCCTACATCGTGGACATGCGCCAGCCCAAGCGCGGGATGGCCAACGTCATGCTGGAGCCGGGCGAGGACATCTCCCCGAGAGTCGATGCGATGTACGACATTTCCGGATGGAGCCACGGCCTGCTCTGGGGTGCCACCGTGGACAGCGTCGCCTCCGGCCCGCTGCACGTCTCGTCCGAGCCGGTCAAGGCCGCCGCGCCCACCGGATCCGTCCCGCGTGCCCCGGGGCCGCTCGCGCTGAAGGTGACCGACGGCAAGGAGGTCCTGGCGCTCAACGACCTGCTCGCCCAGGGCGTGGCCGTGACCTGGACGAACGACGGCAGGGCGATCGTGCCCGCCGGCGCCCGCCCGGCCGCCGTGACCGTGTCCGACCGCTACGGCGTGGCCTTCGCCCCGGCCGGCACGGCCACCGGCACGCCGCTGTCGCCGGTGCGCATCGCCGCGGCCGCCTCCGCCGACGAACTGTTCACACTGCGCGAGTTGGGCTTCCCCGTCACCCCGGTCTCCACGGCAGTGCTCAACGCGGGCTTCGACTGGAGCGGGACCGACGTCCTGTACGTCTCCAGCGGGCTCAGCTACACGGCACTCAACCCGGTGGCCCGTACGGCGCTGGACGCCTTCCTCGCCACCGGCGGCGTGATCACCCGAGGCGGCACGGGCACGAACTTCAACGCCGCGGCGGGACTGCTCACGGCGACCGCGGTGGCCGGCCGCGGCGACGCCAACGGCGTGGTACGCGTGACCTCGTCGGCCGGGCCCGTCGCCGGTGGATCGCCGGACCACTCGTTCGTGTACTCGCCACGCTGGTTCACCGCGCTCGGGGCCGGGGTCACGGTCGAGCAGTCGTACGCCGCCGACGGCCCGCTCGTGTCCGGCCACTGGCGGCCGAACGCCGACGGCACCGGCGGCCCGGACGCGGCCAGGGGCCAGGCCGCCGTGGTCAGCGGCCGGGACGAGCGGGGCGCGGCCGTCGTGCTGTTCGGCACCGAGCCGATGTTCCGCAACCACCCGAAGGGCCTGTTCCCGCAGGTGGCGAGGGCGCTGTACTGGTCGGCCGCGGTCACGGGCGCGCCCGTCACCATGCCCTGACGCGGTCACGCTCCTGCCGGACTACGAGGGCCGTGACACCGAGGGCTGGGCGGCCCTCGGTGTCACGGCCCCTGGGGGTCACGGGGCCGGGGCGTACCCGCCCGGCCGGGTGGTGAACGTGCCCCGGCCCTGGGTGCGGCTACGGAGCCGGGTCGCGTACCCGAACACCTCGGCCAGCGGCACCATCGCCGTGATCACCACCGTGCCGGACCGGCTCGTGGACCCGGAGACGCGGCCGCGCCGCGCCGCCAGGTCGCCCAGCACCCCGCCGGCGGCGTCGTCCGGCACCGTCACCGTGACCTCGGCCACCGGCTCCAGCAACGCCATCCGGCAGGCCCGCAGCGCCTCGCGCAGCGCCAGCCGGCCCGCCGTGCGGAAGGCCAGTTCGGACGAGTCCTTCACATGGGTGGCGCCGTCGGTCAGCGTGACCCGCAGCCCGGTCACCGGATGCCCGCCGAGCGGTCCCGCGGCCAGCGCGTCCCGGCAGCCGGTCTCCACCGCCCGCACGTACTCGCGCGGCACCCGCCCGCCGGTCACGGTCGAGCGGAACTCGAAGCCCGCACCGGCCAGCGGCTCCACGTCGAGCACGACGTGCGCGAACTGGCCCGCGCCGCCGTCCTGCTTGACGTGCCGGTACAGCAGTCCCGACACCCCGCCGACCACCGTCTCCCGGTAGGCCACCTGCGGCCGGCCGACGGCGACGTCGAGGCCGTGGTCGCGGCGGAGCTTCTCCACCGCCACCTCCAGGTGCAGCTCGCCCATGCCGGACAGCAGCGTCTGGCCGGTTTCGGTGTCGGACCGCACCCGCAGTGACGGGTCCTCCTCGGCCAGCCGGGCCAGCGCCGCGCCCAGCCGATCGGCGTCGGTGCTCCTGCGGGCCTCGACCGCCACGGACACCACCGGATCCGTCGCGCCCGGCGGCTCCAGGACCAGCGGCGACCCGGGCGCGCACAACGTCGCGCCGGCGCGGGCGGCCTTCGGCCCGGCGACCGCGACGATGTCCCCGGCCACCGCCCGGTCCACCTCGGTGTGCCGGTCGGCCTGCACCCGCAGGATGCGGCTGATCCGCTCGGCCCGGCCCGCGCCCGCGTCCAGCACCGTGTCCCCCTTCCGCATCGTTCCCGAGTAGATCCGCAGGTACGTCAGCCGCCCGGTCGCCGTCGTGCTCACCTTGAACACCAGCGCCGCCAGCGACCCCTCCGGGTCGGCGGCGGGCACCGTGGGGTCGGCGGCAGGCGCCGCCGGCAGGTCCAGCGGCGACGGCAGGTACGCCACCACGGCGTCGAGCAACGGCTCGATCCCGCGATCGCGGTACGCCGCCCCGCACAACACGACCAGCCCCGCACCGCTGAGCGTCAGCTCCCGCAGCGCGCCCGCCAGAGTCCGCTCGGAGATCGCCGGCTCCGCGCAGAACTCCTCCAGCGCGCCCGCATGCAGCTCGGCCACCGCCTCCTCCAGCAGCCTGCGCCGCCGCCCGGCCTCCTCCAGCAACTCACCGGGCACCGGACCCTCCTCGACAGCGCCGCCCCCGGCCCATACCAGGGACCGCATCCGCACCAGGTCCACGACGCCGGTGAAGCCGTCCTCGCGGCCGATCGGCAGCTGCACCACGAGCGGCGCCGGGTGCAGCCGCGCGCGGATCGACGCGACCGCCGTGTCGAGGTCGGCGCCGGCCCGGTCCAGCTTGTTGACGAACGCGATGCGCGGCACCCCGTGCCGGTCGGCCCGCCGCCACACCGACTCGCTCTGCGGCTCGACGCCGGCCACGCCGTCGAAAACGGCGACAGCCCCGTCGAGCACCCGCAGCGACCGCTCCACCTCGTCCGAGAAGTCGACGTGGCCAGGCGTGTCGATGAGGTTGATCCGGTGCCCGTCCCAGACGCAGCTCACCGCCGCCGCGAAGATCGTGATGCCGCGGTCGCGCTCCTGGGAGTCGAAGTCGGTGACGGTCGTCCCGTCATGGACCTCGCCCCGCTTGTAGGTCGCGCCGGTCAGGTACAGGATCCGCTCGGTGACGGTGGTCTTGCCGGCGTCGACGTGGGCGAGGATGCCCAGGTTGCGGACAGCCGTCAGGGAACTGGTGATACGAGCGCGCATGGCCGATGGCCCTTCGGTACGTGGGTGAAAAGGTCAGCGCGATGCCCCGGCCCGGCACCCGGGCAGGGGAAAGCCCCTCGGAAAAGTCCTCGTCAGGGCGTCCGGTGACGGCCGCGCAGCCGGCACCGGAGCGACGAAGACACCAGAATCACCTCGTACCGCGACGAGGGAACGGCGGCAGCGGTGCGGTGACGCACGGCCGGCTCCTTCCTCTCGTCGATCATGGCGGGTCGAGTGTAGTGAACGCGGCGCGACGCCCGAAACAGGTTTTCGCCCCGAGGTTCACCGCGAGGACGCCTGCCTGCCCCCGGGGGGCGACGCCGCCGTCATTTCCGCATGTCGACATAGGCGCGAGACCCTTTCAGGGAAGGACGCCCGCCCATGACGATCTCTCTTGACACCGGTCGGTACACGGTCGGCATGGCCACCAGCCCGGCCGACCTGCGGGCCGCGCAACGGCTGAGGTACGAGGTCTTCGCCGGCGAGATGGGGGCGCGGCTGGACAGCCCCGTCTCCGGCCTCGACGCCGACCGGTTCGACGCCTACTGCGACCACCTCATCGTCCGCGACGGTGACGAGGTCGTCGGCACGTACCGGCTGCTGCCGCCGGGACGTGCGGACCGGCTCTACTCCGACACCGAGTTCGATCTCCGCAACCTCGCCCCGATCAGGAAGGGCCTCGTCGAGGCCGGCCGCACCTGCGTGCACCCAGGCCACCGGGACGGCGCGGTGATGGCGCTGATGTGGGCGGGCATCGCGCGGTACATGGTGGACGGCGGCCACCAGTGGCTGGCCGGCTGCTGCTCGGTGCCCCTCGACGACCAGGGCACGGTCGCGGCGGCGGTCGCCGAACGGGTGCCGCTCGGGCCGGAGGAGTACCGGGTCATGCCGCGCGACCCCTGGCGCCCGGATCGCCGGGCCACGGAACGCGCCGACCGGTTCGTGCCGCCCGCCCTCCTGCGCGGCTACCTGCGGCTGGGGTCCTGGGTGTGCGGGGCGCCCGCGCACGACCGGGACTTCGGCACCGCCGACTTCTTCCTGCTGCTGTCCATGGCCCGCGTCAACCAGCGCTACCTGCGCTACTTCCTGGGCGAGGCCGCCGTGGGAGCGGCACGGTGAACTCCGTCCCGCCCAGCCCCTGGCGGCCGCTCGGCCCGTGCACGCCCGCCGCCTGCGTGCACGGCCCGGCCGCCGCCGCCGGGCCGCTGCGCCGGCTCGCGCGGCTGACGGCGGCGCTGCTGGTGATCCTCACCGGCGTGCCGGTGTCCCTCGCCACCTGCCGGGCCCGCGCCGGCCTGCGGGCGGGCGTCACACGGGCGTGGGCGAGGCTGCTGCTCCGGTCGCTCGGCGTCAGGATCGAGGTCGCCGCGTGCGGGCCGGACGCGCGGGGGCTCGTCGTGGCCAACCACACCTCGTGGCTGGACCCGCTGGTCCTCGCCGCCACCATCCCGTCGCGACCCCTCGCCAAACACGAGATCGCCGGATGGCCGGTCATCGGGCGGCTGGTGGCGGGCTCGGGCGCGCTGTTCATCGACAGGGAGCGGCTGTACGCGCTGCCGGCGACCGTCGGCGCGATCGCGGGCGCGCTGCGGGCGGGCGACACCGTGGTCGCCTTCCCCGAGGGCACCACCTGGTGCGGGCGCGGGATGGGCAGGTTCCGTCCCGCCGTCTTCCAGGCCGCGATCGACGCCGGCGCCACGGTGGTCCCGGCGACGCTGCGGTACCGCGAGGGCGCGGCGACCTCCACCCGCGCCTGCTTCGTCGGCGACGACTCGTTGCTGGCCTCGATGCTGCGGGTGGCCGCGACCCGGGGGCTCGCCGTCGAGGTGACGCTCCTCGCCCCGGTACGTCCCGCGCCCGCCGGGCCGCTCCACACCCGGGCCGCGCTGGCCGGCCTCGCCGAGGCCCGGGTCCGCGCGAACGTCCTGGAGGACACCCACCCGCTCCGGCCCGTCCTGGGGGCGCCGTCCCTGGCGGGCCGGGGGTAGGGGCGCCGCCGCGCGAGCTACGGAGGCGATTGCCGGTCAGACCACGTGGCCGATGCGGAAGAAGCCGTCCGGGTCGTAGGCCCGCTTGACGTCCCGCAGCCGCCGGTAGTCCGCCGCGCTGTAGGCGGCCGCCGTCCGCCCCGGGTCGGACAGGAAGTTGAGGAACGTACCGCCGTTGGCGTACGGCCGCAGCTCCTCGGCCAGGCCGGGCACCCGCGTGTCCACGATGACCGACAACTTGGTGCCGCGGTGGCTGACCGGGCCGGCGTCCGGGCCGGGGCGGCCCATCGCGCCGCCCCAGTGCCGGATCTCCACGGTCTGCGCCTGCTCGGCGGCGCGCACCAGGATGTCGGCGACCTCGCCGGGGACGGTGTCGAACATGTCCATGTGCCGGTTCGGGGTGCCGCCCATCGCCGCGTCCGCGTACGAGATCGTCCGGGTCTCGTCCAGCAGCGCCGGACCCGCGGCCTGCCACAGCGGGGCCAGCAGCCGCCTGGCCTCGGCGGCCTCGCCGGCGTGCATGACCTTCAGCATCGCCACGTGCCGTCCGGGCAGCGGCCCGTCGGCGGGCATGCGCCTGAGCACGACCGCGGTGCTGATCTCGTCGGGAGCGTCGTCGATCCAGCTCCGGTACGCGTGCAGGAGGCCGGCCGCCGCCTCGATCGGGAAGTACGCGAACCCGGCGTACACCTGCGAGACCGGGTAGAGCCGGAACTCCAGCGAGGTCACCACGCCGAACCCGCCGCCGCCCCCGCGCAGCGCCCAGAACAGCTCGGGATGGCTGGTCGCGCTCGCCGTGACGTGCCTGCCGTCGGCCAGCAGCACCTCGGCCCGTACCACGCTGTCGGCGGCGAACCCGTGCTTGCGCCCCAGCCAGCCGAGGCCGCCGCCCAGCGTGTACCCGGTGACGCCGACCGACGGAGCCGACCCCGACAGCGGCGCCAGGCCGAACGGGGCGGCCGCGGCCAGCACCGCGCTCCAGCGTGCGCCCGGCCCCACCCGCGCGGTCCGGCGGACGGGGTCCACCAGCACCGACGCCATCGGGGACGTCCTGACCAGCACGCCGCCGTCGCACGCGGCATGCGTGCCGTGCCCGGTCGCCTGCACCGCGAACGGCAGCCTGCGCGCCCGCGCCGCGAGCAGCGCCGCGCGCACGTCCGCCACCCCGTACGCCTCGGCCACCAGGGCCGGGCGGGCGTCGACCGTGGGGTTGAGCGAGCGGCGCAGCTCGTCGTATTCGTCCTGGCCCGGCAGGTGCACGGGGCCGGTGAAGCCTGGGAGGGTGATCTCGTCCTGGAGGGTGGCGGTGTACGGCCGGCTCATCTTTCTGCCCTTCTCTGCGGTGATCTGTGATCACTGTGCTGGAGGGCGCTTACGGTCCTGTTCCAGTGGCCTTACCGCACCCCCTTAAGGACTCCAGGATCTTGCCGTCGGCGGAGGAACGAATCCGCCGGCCGTCGCCGTCGGGCTACGCCATCGGGCGTACGAGCGGCGCGGGCGTGTACGCCGCTGGTTCGCCACCCCACCCGATCTATTGAGTTAGGTAAGGCTAATCTAATATTCCGTCCATAAGGGCAAACCCCGCGATGAGGAGAATCCATGGCCATCGTCCCGCGACGCACCCTTGCCGCCGCCCTCGGCGCCCTCGCCGTGCTAGGAGTCGGCGCCTGCGGCGGAACGTCCTCCCCGCCTGCCGGACCGGCCACGCCGGCAGCGGCCTCCGCCGGGGAACAGGGCCCCTGGACGTGGACCGACGACCGCGGCAAGAACATCTCGCTCCCGCACCGGCCGCAGCGCGTCGTCGCCCAGTTCGACTCGGCGGCCGCGCTGTGGGACTTCGGTTTGCGGCCCGTGGCGCTGTTCGGACCGCACAGGCTCAAGGACGGCAGCCGTGACCGCGCGGTCGGTGAGGTCGACATCACGAAGGTGGAGTCGGTCGGGAACGCCTTCGGCGAGTTCAACGTCGAGAAGTACGCCTCGCTGCAGCCCGACCTGATGGTGGCGGGCATGTACGAGAAGAACTCCCTCTGGTACGTCCCGAAGGAACTCACCGAGGCGGTCGACCAGGTCGCGCCCTCCGTGGGCGTGCAGCTCAGCGGCAGGCCACTGGTGGAGATCATCGAGAAGTACGGCGAACTGGCCGCCGCGCTCGGCGCGGACCAGAAGGCGGCCTCCGTGGTCGAGGCCAAGAACCGCTTCGATGCCGCCGGCGCCGCGCTCAAGGCGCTCGCCGCGGCCAGGCCCGACCTGAAGATCATGATCGTCGCGGGGACGCCCGACGGCCTGTACGTCGCCTACCTGCCCGACCATCCCGACATCACGTACTGGGGCGACCAGCTGGGCCTGAACGTGGTCTACCCGCCCAAGCCCTCGGAGGGCGGCTTCTGGGAGCTTGTGAGCTGGGAGAACGCCGACAAGTACCAGGCCGATGCCATCCTCGTGGACGCCCGCGCCGCGTCGATGAAGATCGAGGAGATGGCCAAGAAGCCGACCTGGGCCAAGCTGCCCGCTGTCAAGGCGGGGCAGCTCTACCCGTGGCGCGCGGCCGAGCGCTACAGCTACCTCGGGTACGCCCAGGTCATGGAGGAGCTCAAGGCCAACCTGGACAAGGCCCGCGACGACGTCGTCAAGTGACGGGCACGATCTCGGCCCGGGTCAGCACGCCGTCCTCGATGGTGAGCAGGCCGAGCGTGCCGTGCGGCTGACGGCGGCGGTCCGTGGGGGAGCCCGGGTTGAAGATCCGCAGGCCCCCGCCCGACTCGTCGAGCGGGATGTGCGAGTGCCCGAACACCACCAGGTCCGCCGCAGGGAACCGGCGCCGCAGGCGGGCCAGCCGGCCGTTGGCCGGGCCGCTGTCGTGGATCATGCCGACCCGCAGCCCGTCCAGGGTCAGCTCCAGCGTCTCGGGCGCGTCCACGTCAGGGCCGTCGTTGTTGCCCTTCACCACGTGAACCGGCGCGTACGCGGCCAGCTCCGCCAGCACCGAGGCGACGCAGACGTCTCCCGCGTGCAGGATGACGTCCGCGTCCCGCAGGTGCTCGGCCACCCTGGGCGGGCACGAGTGCCAGCGCCGGGGCGCGTGGGTGTCGGACAGCGCGACGACCTTCATACCCTCCTCATGCCCCGTCCGCGTGCAGGCTCTCCAAGCCAGTCCCGCCACACCGGGCCCTGGTCGTCACCCTTGCAGCAGATGGGCTGCGATGCGCTCTCGTCGTGATATTTGCTGACCAGTGACGTCACGCAGTTCGCAGCTCCTCGGCGAACGTCGCCCGGTCGGCCGCCGACGCGAAGCGCACCTCGCTGTCGATCGCGAGCGTCGCCACCCGCTTCTGCGCGTTCGCGGCCCCGGTGATGAGGGCGCCGACGTCCCGTACGAGCTGCGCGGCCAGCGCCAGCAGCCCCAGCTCGACCAGGCCGTGCCGCTCCAGCGTCCGCAGGTGGTAGTGCACCTTCGGCCGGGCATGGTCAAGACAGGCGGGTTGCTCGGTATTCGAGGTAGCGCCGCTCCGGCAGGCTGGTCGTCAGCCGGGCCGCCTCCTCGTAAGCGGCCACCGCCGCCGCCACGTCGCCCGCCATCTCCAGCAGGTGGGCGCGTACCGCGGCCAGCCGGTGGTGCCGCGTCATCCGCTCGTCGGCCGCCAGGCGGTCGAGCAGGTCGAGCCCGGCCCGCGGGCCGCGCACCATGGCCACGGCCACCGCGTGGTTGAGCTTGACGACCGGGTTGTCGTCCAGACCGGACAGCACCCCGTACAACGCGAGGATCTGCGGCCAGTCCGTCTCCTCCGCCGTCGCCGCCTCGTCGTGCACCGCCGCGATGGCCGCCTGCACCTGGTACGGCCCCAGCGCGGTCGTCGACAACGCCTTGGTCACCAGCTCGACGCCCTCGTCGATGAGCCGCCGGTCCCACATGCTCCGGTCCTGCTCGGCCAGCGGGATCAGCCCCCCGTCCGGCCCGGTCCGCGCCGGCCGCCGCGCCTCGGTCAGCAGCATGAGCGCCAGCAGCCCGGCCACCTCCCCGTCATCGGGCAGCAGCCGCCGTACGGACCTGGCGAGCCTGATCGCCTCGCTGGTCAGCTCCGTCCGATGCAGCTCGGGCCCGGAAGTGGCGGTGTACCCCTCATTGAAGATCAGGTACAGCACGTGCAGTACCACACGTAGCCGGTCGGCCCGCTCGGCCTCCGGCGGCATCGCGAACGGCACGCCGGTGGATTTGATGCGCTGCTTGGCCCGGCTGATCCGCTGCGCCATCGTCGCCTCGGGCACCAGGAACGCGCTGGCGATCTGCGCCGTCGTCAACCCGCCCACCGCCCGCAGCGTGAGCGCCAGCTGCGACGGCTGCGACAACGCCGGATGGCAGCACAGGAACAGCAGCGTCAACGTGTCATCCTGGTCGCCGGGCCGCTCCTCACCCGGCGCCGCCGCCACGAACGCGTCGGCGGGCACGCTGACCGCCACGCTCTCCTCCCGCCGCCGCCGCGCGTGCTCGCTGCGCATGTGATCGACGAGCCGACGCGAGGCCACGGTGATCAGCCACGCCCGCGGACGGTCCGGCAGGCCCTGCTCCGGCCACTGCACGGCCGCGTCGAGCAGCGCCTCCTGCACGGCGTCCTCGCAGGTGTCGAACTGCTCGTAGCGGCGGACGAGCACGCCCAGGACCTGTGGCGCCAGCTCGCGCAGCAAGCCCTCGACGTCACCCACGGTCACTACACCTCATCGATGACCGGCCGTGCCGCCGCGGCCTGCTGCGACGCGGCGCCGGCGTGGATCATCAGCATGCATGTCACAAGCACATGGTAGAGGCGCGGCCAGAGGACATGCCGTGGACGTGCGTTTGGCCGCACGTGACCGGCGCGCCCGTGACACGAGCAGGGTTTGCGTCCCCCCTGTCCTGGCATTGCCCGGCAGGGGTAGCGGTGGTGCTATGAGGGCGACAACGCGACCGCGCAGCGGGAACCTGCCATTCGAGCTCACCAGCTTCGTCGGTCGCCGGCGCGAACTGGCGGAGGGCAAACGCGCGCTCTCCGCCGGCCGCATGCTCACCCTCATCGGCGTGGGCGGGGTGGGCAAGACACGGCTGGCGCTGCGGATCGCCGCGGAGGCGGCACGGGACTTCCAGGACGGGGTCTGGCTGATCGACCTGGCGCCGCTGGGCGCCGGAGACCTGCTCGCCGAAACGGTCGCCGCCGCTGTCGGGTCCCCTCATACGGACAGGACGTCACTGGCCGAGTACCTGCACGACAAGAAGACGCTGGTCGTGCTGGACAACTGCGAGCACCTGCTCGGCCAGTGCGCCACGCTGGCCGGCGACCTGCTGTCCCTGGCCCCTGGGCTGAGCATCCTGGCCACCAGCCGGCAGGCACTGCACGTCGCGGGCGAGCAACTCCTCCACGTCGCGCCGTTCACAGTGCCGGAACCGGCCGAGGCATCTATGGAGGACGTCCTGCACAACGAGGCGGTCCGGCTGTTCGAGGACCGTGCCAGGTCCGTCGTGCCCGAGTTCACGGTCAACGACGCGAACGTTCTGGTGGTGGCGCGGCTGTGCCGGAGGCTGGACGGCATCCCCCTGGCCATCGAGCTCGCGGCGGCGCGCATACTGATCCTCTCCGCGGAGCAGATCCTCCAGCGCCTCGACGACCGTTTCCGGCTGCTGACGACCGGGCCCACCACCGCAGCACCGCGACAGAAGACGCTGCGGGCGCTGCTGGACTGGAGTTACGAGCTGTGCTCCGATGAGGAGCAGGCGATGTGGGGACGGTTGTCGGTCTTCTGCGGCGGCTGTGACCTGGAGGCGGTCGAGCAGGTGTGCTCGGAGGACGGCATCGCCCGCGAGAGCGTGCCGGACCTGCTGGCTCAGTTGGTGGGCAAGTCGATCGTGCTGCGCCGCGGCCAAGGCACCGACATCCGTTTCGACATGCTGGACACGCTGTGCCAGTACGGACGGGAACGCCTGGTCGCCTCCGGCGAGGACAAGGCCCTGCGGCTGCGGCATCGCGACTGGTGCCGCGGCCTGGCGGTGCGGGCCGAGGCGGAATGGTTCGGCGACCATCAGATGGACTGGCTCGGCCGCCTCGCCCGGGAGCAGGGCAACGTCCGGGCGGCGCTGGAGTTCTGCCTCAGCGAGCCCGGTGAGGCCTGGGGCGCTCTCGAGATCGCCGCCGCGATGTGGAGTCACCGGCTGTCGTGGAGCTCGCCGAGCGAGGGACACCACTGGCTGGAGCAGGCGCTCGCCAGGGAGACCGACGCCGACGCGATCCGGGCCAAGGCCCTGTGGGTCGACGCGTGGCTCGTGCTGCTCCGCGGCGACCCCGAGGCCGCTGAGCCGCTGCTGGAGGAGTGCCGCACGCTGGCGGCGCGGCTCGGCGACGAGGCCCAGCTGGCCGGCGCCGTCCACATCACCGGGTTCGCCGCCTTGTTGGCCGCGGACTTCGCCCGAGCGTACGCGCTGCTGGAAGAGGCCCTGGACCGGCGCCGCGCCCTGGGCAATCGGGGACATGAGTGGGTCGTGCTCTTCCAGCTGGCCGTGACCGCCGTCCTCATGGACGATCCGCGTTCCGCGCAGCTCTGCGCGGAGGTGCTGGAGGCGGCCAGGGGCGCGAACGCCGAGTGGTCGGTCTCCTACGGGCAGTGGGTCACGGCTCTCGAGCGGTGGCGGCGGGGCGCTCTGCGAGAGGCCGTGCCCCTGATGCGCGACGCCGTGCGGCTGAAGCTGCGCTGCAACGACCATCTGGGCCTGGCCCAGTGCATCGAGGGATTGGCCTGGATCCTGGCGGACGACAAGCGGGACGAGCAGGCCGCCCAGATGCTGGGCGCCGCGCAGGTGCTCTGGAGGTCGATCGGGACCTCCCTGTCCGGGCTCGGGCACCTGGCCGGCGCTCACGACCGGTGCGCGTCCGCCCTCCGGCAGCGCCTGAGAGAAGAGCGGTTCCAGGCGGCCTTCGACCGCGGGTCGGCGCTGACCCTCGACCAGGCCGCCGCCCTTGCGCTGGACGAGAGTCCGGCACGCCAGGCCGGCCCCGATGTGACATCCGTCCTCACCCGCAGGGAGCGGGAGATCGCCGAATACGTCGCGAAAGGATTGAGCAACAAACAGATCGCGGAGACCCTGGTCATCGCGCAACGCACCGCGGAGTGCCATGTCGAGAACATCCTCCGCAAGCTGAACTTCACGTCCCGGTCGCAGATCGTCAAAACCTGGGACGCGCGCCGGCCCGATCAAGAGTGAACCCGGGCGCGCAACGAAGCTTTTGACCATGGGTTCTGTACCATGAAACGGCATATTCGGCGAGCTCGAGGGCCTGTCCGCCGGGTGGTGAAGTCCCGCGGAGACAGCTGTGCACAACGACATCTCGAATCACCGTCCGGTCAGTCCGGGACCGGCGGCCGGCCCCGATCCGCTCGTCCGGATCCGGGGACTCCGCAAGCACTTCGGCGGCGTCCACGCGCTGCGAGGAGTGGATCTCGACCTTCACGGCGGCGACATCCTCGCCCTGCTCGGCGCGAACGGGGCCGGCAAATCGACGCTGATCAAGATCTTGGCCGGTATCCATCACGCAGACGGGGGAGAGGTCGTGGTGGCCGGTCATCTCCTGGGCAGCCAGGCCGCGTCCGGCCACATGGCGTTCATCCACCAGGATCTCGGCCTCGTGGACTGGATGAGCATCGCGGAGAACATCGCCCTCGGCGCGGGATACGCCCGGCGCGGCGGCCTCATATCCTGGCGCGCGGTGCGGCGCCGCGGCGCGGACGCCCTCCGGACCATCGCCGCCCACCTCGACCCTGCCCTGCGGATCGCGCAGCTGACGCGCGCGGAGCGGTCGCTCGTGGCCATCGCCCGCGCGCTGGCCACGGACGCGACCATCCTCGTGTTCGACGAGCCGACCGCGGCCCTGCCCGCCGCCGACTGCGTCGTCCTGTTCGACGTGCTGCGTACGCTCCGTGACCGCGGCCACGGCATCCTGTACGTGACCCACCGGATCGACGAGGTCTACCGCATCGCCGGCAGCGTCGCAGTCCTTCGCGACGGACGCGTCGTCAGCCGGGGACCGCTCGCCGGCCGCCGGCCGGCCGATCTCGTCCGCGACATCGTCGGCCGGGAGGGCAGCGTTCACCGGCACCGGGTCCGCAGACCGGGAGAGGTCCTGCTGCGCGTGGCCGGCGTGCGTGCCGGGCAGGCGGGACCGGTCGGATTCGACCTGCGCGCCGGCGAGGTGCTCGGCCTGGTCGGACTCGCGGGCGCCGGGCACGTGGACATCGGACGCGCGCTGGCCGGCGCCTGTCCCGCCGTGTCGGGTGGCGTGCACCTGGCCGGGCGGCCGTACCGGCCGGGTTCGGTGCCGGCCGCCGTCGGCGCGGGCGTCGGTCTCGTGAGCGGCGACCGGCAGGAGGAGGCCGCCGGAGAGCTGACCGTACGGGAGAACCTGCTGGCCAACCCCGCGACGCGCGGCCGGTCGCCGCTGAGCCCGCTGGGAGCGCGGCGGGAGCGCGCCGAGACGGCGGCGGTCATCACGCGGCTGCGGGTCAGCCCCGCCGACACCGAGGCGCCGTTCGCCGCCCTGTCGGGCGGGAACCAGCAGAAGATCCTGATCGCGCGCTGGCTCGGCGCCCGCCGCCGTCTGCTGATCCTCGAGGAGCCCACGGCCGGCGTCGACGTCGGCGCCAAGGCCGAGATCCACCGGCTGCTCGGCGAGGCGCTGGCGACCGGGCTGGCCGCCCTGCTCGTCTCCGCGGACTTCGAGGAGGTCGTGAACATGTGCGACCGCGCGCTCGTGTTCGTGCGCGGGGCGGTCACCGCCGAGCTCAGCGGTGACGCCCTCACCGTCGCCGCCCTCACCCGCGCGGCCACGGCTCCGCCCGCCGGCCGCCGGGCGGACCGTTGCTGACCAGCGAGGTCGTCCGGCGGCGGCTCGCCGCCGGACATTTCATCGGCGGCTACGGGCTGCCGGCGCTGGCCCTTGTCCTGTTCGTCGTGTTCGCGCTGGCCCTGCCGGACACGTTCCCCACGATGGCCAACCTGACGGCGATCATCTCCGCCTATTCGATCATCGCGATCCTGGCGCAGGGTGCGATGATCCCCATCGTCACGGGCAACTTCGACCTGTCCATCGGGTACGGCCTCGGCCTGGGCCACGTCATGACGCTGCACCTGGTCGTCAACGCCGGCCGGCCGTGGCACGAGGCCTGCCTGGCCGTCCTCGCCGGCGGGGTCGCCGTCGGCATGATCAACGGATTCCTGGTGGAGTTCGCGCGCATCGACTCCTTCATCGCGACGCTGGGCACCGGCAGCGTCATGTACGCCGTGACGGGCTGGGTGACCGGCGGCGCCCGGATCGTCGCCGGCCCGCAAGGCCTGCCCGCCGGTCTCACCGGCCTGTACGAATCGAGGATCCTCAACCTGCCGGTAGCCGCGTTCTACGTCCTCGTCCTGACCGCCGTGCTCTGGATCGTGCTGGAGCGTCTCGCGCTGGGCCGCTACCTCTACGTCATCGGCTCGAACCCGCGGGCCGCGGAACTCGTCGGGATCCCCGTCCGCCGGTACGTCATCCTCGCCTTCGCGGGCTCCGGCCTGGTGACCGGCTTCGCGGGGATCCTGCTCGCCGCCCAGCAGCAGATCGGCAACCCGAGCGTCGGGCTGGACCACCTGCTGCCGGCGTTCGTCGCCGCCCTGCTCGGCTCCACCACGATCAAACCCGGGAGGGCCAACCCCTGGGGGACCGTCGTCGCCGTCGCCGTCCTGGCCATCGGCCTGTCGGGCATCAGCCAAATGGGGGCGGACTTCTGGGTGACACCTCTGTTCGACGGGATCACCTTGCTCATCGCGGTCGGATTGGCCGGCTACTCCGCACGCCGCCGGACGCGCGCCCGCCCCGCCCCCGAGCGAGAAGCCCCGAACGAGGAGCAGACATGAACGTCACCCGCAGCGGCTTCCGGCACGGCGCGACCGCACTCGTGCTGGCCGCCGTGGTGGCCGGTGCGGCGGCCGGGGGCTGCTCGCGCGGTCCCGCGCCGGACGGCGCGCCCGCCCGCGACCGGCCGGCCGGCGCGTGCCCCGACGTGGCGGACACGGCCGCGCGTGCGGTCGCCCAGGCGGAAGCGATGGACACTCCGTGGGACGGCCCCACGACCGGGCCGCGCGCGGTCCCCGGCAAGAACGTGGTCTTCGTCGCCTCGAGCATGACGAACCCCGGCGTGGCCGGCACCGCCAACGGGGTACGCGAGGCCGCGCGAACCATAGGATGGGGCGTCCGCGTGATCGACGGCCAGGGCACTCCGGCCGGGATACGGTCGGCCTTGGGCCAGGCGATCGCCCTGCGGCCGTCCGGGATCGTCATCGGCGGGTTCGACCCGAGCTCCGTGGCTCAGCAGGTCGAGCAGGCCGCCGACGCCGGCATTCCGCTCGTCGGCTGGCACGCGCTCCGGGTCCCTGGCCCCAGTGCGAACCCCAAGCTCTTCACCAACGTGACCAGCCGGGTGGAGGACGTCGCGCGGATCAGCGCGTACTGGATCATCGCCAGGTCCGGTGGCGACGCCGGAGTCGTGATCTTCACCGACTCCTCGATCCCGTTCGCGGAGAACAAGTCCCAGCTGATCAGGAAGACCCTGCTGAGCTGCTCCGGCGTCAAGCTGCTCGGGTACGAGAACATCCCGCTCCCCGACACCGGCAGCCGCATGCCGGTGGTGGTGCCCTCGCTGCTGTCCCGATTCGGCGAGCGGTGGACGCACTCGGTCGCCATCAACGACGTCTACTTCGCCGACGCCGCCCCGGCACTGCGCGCCGCCGGCCGGAAAGGCGACGGGCCTCCCTACTCCATCGGCGCGGGGGACGGCGATCCTTCGGCGTTCGAGCGCATCCGCGACCGGCGGTTCCAGCAGGCGACCGTCCCCGAGCCGCTGAGCGCTCAGGGCAGCCAGATCATCGACGAGCTCAACCGGGCGTTCGCCGGACAGCCGCCCAGCGGGTACGTGGCCCCGGTGCACCTGACCACGATCGGGAACGTGGGTGACACGACCTCATGGGAGCCGCGCGGCTACCGCGAGGCCTACCGGCGTATCTGGCAGGGCTAGCGGAGCCGGCGCCCGCGGCCTCTAGGCTTCGTTCCATGCAGGATGAGGATCTTCGCGCTCTCGCCGACCGGCTGGTCGAGGTGCACGGAGTGGTGGCCGTGGTGCTCGGCGGCAGCCGGGCGCGGGGCACGCACCGGCCGGACTCGGACATCGACCTGGGCCTCTACTACCGGGAGCGGCCCGACGTGGTGGCGTTGCGGGCGCTGGCACGGGAGGTGACGGGCGAGCCCACCGACGTGACCGAGCCGGGGGGATGGGGCCCGTGGGTGGACGGCGGCGGGTGGCTGACCGTGGCCGGGTGGCGGGTGGACTGGATCTACCGCGACCTCGACCGGGTCCACCGGATCTGGCGGGACTGCCGGGAGGGCCGGGTCGAGATCGGCGTCCAGGTCGGCCATCCGCTGGGCTTCTACTCCCACGCGTACGCGGGGGAGGCGGCGCTCTGCCGGGTGCTCGCCGATCCGGGCGGGGAACTGGCCGCGTTGCGGGAAGAGGCCGCGGAGTATCCGCCGGCGCTGCGAGAGGCGTTGATCGGAAGGCTGTGGGAGGCGGACTTCGCTCTCGCGACGGCCAGATACGGGGCCGTCGGCTGCGACCCGGCGTACACGGCGGGGGCGTTGTTCCGCGCGATCGGGGTCGCCTGCCACGCGCTGCACGCGAACGACGGCGCCTGGCTGATCAACGAGAAGGGCATGGTGGCGTCAGCGGATCGGCTGCCGTCGGCGCCCAGCGGGTTCGGCGAGCGGGCGCAGGCGCTGCTCGGTGCGGTCGGGCGGACGCCGGAGGAGATCGGCCGCACCGTCGACGACGCGGTCCGGCTCATCGCGGAGGCACGGGCCGCCTGCGGCTCATGACGTCGCGTTCTTGTCCTCCCACGGGAAGCGGCCCGTTCGCTGGTCGTCCGGCCGCTACGAATCCTTCACCCGGGCCGACGGCGCGGCAGGCGCCTTCGGCCGGCCGACGCGGGCCACGTGGAGCAGCGACGTGGGATCGTCCACCTCCAGCCGCCGCGCCAGCTCGTCCCGCGTGGGACCGCAGTCGATGATCTGGCTCAGCGGATGCGTGGTGTAGCCGAGGCCGGACAAGGTCAGCCAGTGCCGCATGAGCACGCGGCCCTGTTCCACCTCGTCCCCGGCCGCCCCGACCAGCACCAGCACGTCCCCGTCGTAGTCGAGCAGCCCGCGCGACGCCCCGGCCAGCAGGCGGGGCAGGCCGAGCGGGCGCAGCGCCGGGTAGAGGGCGAGGGAGGCACGCAGCGCGAGCGCCTCGAACCGGCTGAGCGCCAGCGCCCGGTCGCTGAGGCCGTCCAGCAGGTAGCGGCGGTGCCACCGGGTCAGGCGCAGCCAGGCACGCAGCTCCCGCGTCACCTCCCGGTCCCCGAACTGGTGCAGGTCAGCCGCGTGCAGCAGATCCGCCAGGTCCCGGCAGGCCACCCGGCGCATCCCGCCGAGCCCGTCGGCCACCTCGCCGGGCAGCCGCCCCGGGTGGTACTCGCCGCCGACCATGCCGCGGATGCGGTAGTCGCCCCATGGGAAGCCCGCCTCGTCGAGGCGGTCACGCAGGTGCTTGAGGAACGGCGGGTACGCGGCCACCACGTAGTCGTAGCCGGGCCCGAAGTGCTCCAGCGTGTCGGCGATCTTCTCCAGGTCGGGGCCGGTGTTCTTGACCATCGCGATGCGGGCCATGGCGGCGCCCGTGGTGGTGCCGGTGGCCCACGCGCCCATCGAGTACGCGTTGATCACGAACAGCCGTTCGCCGGGGAAGACCAGTTCGATGTAGCCGGCGGCGTTGCGGTAGATGCCCTTGAGCTCGCGCGGCCCGCGTACCCAGTTGTACGGCTTGCCGCTCGACCCCGACGACTCGTCCACGATCACGCCCGCCCGGTGGAGCCGGCCCTCCTGGCAGCGGCTCTGCTCGTCGTAGACGCCGGCGTAGTTGTGCTTGGTGGTCTCCGGGAAGTCCGCCAGCCGCCTGGAGTGCTCGGCGCCGTTCGCCCGCAGGAAGTCGCGGTACGCCGGCACGTCCACGGCGGCGAACTGACAGGCCACTCTGGCATGCCTGGCGGCGACCCGGTCCAGCACGGGATGGTAGCCACGGGCCACCAGCCGCCAGACGGCCGGATGCATCGCGCCGAGCCGATAGGCGCCGGTCAGGGCCCAGGAGTAGGCCTGGAGCCTGACCCGGCGCCAGCGCTGGCGGGGGGTGAGCGGCCCGAGGCCGGGACTGAGGCGGGTCATAGGGCGTGAGACTAGTGATTCCGCATTGATGATCGCTTTACGGATACTTACCACGCATCGGACGCCGTTGATTGCGGCATGGAATCTTCCGCATTGGCCTCTACCGTGAGCATGACGGACGGAGGAGGACGTGATGATCGAAGTGTCCTGGCCGCAGGTGAGCGCGCGGCGGCTGGAGCGGGCCGGGCTGGCCGCGCCCTTGACCGAGACGGCCCCGGCGCAGGTCGTGGCGGCCATGTGCGGGGCGCACGCCCAGGTGATGTCGGCCGGCGAGGCGTCCGTCGCCCTGCGGCTGGACGGCGCCACCCGCGCGCACGTGCGCGAGGCGTTGTGGCGTGAGCGCAGCGTGGTCAAGACGTTCGGGCCGCGCGGCACCGTGCACCTGCTGCCCGCCGGCGACCTGCCGATGTGGGTGAGCGCGCTGTCGTCGGCGCCGTCCGGGTACAACACGTTTCCTCCCGGCGTGCGGATGACCTCCGAGCAGACCGACCAGGTGGTGGAGGCCATTCGCGAGGTGCTCGCCGGTGTCGAGATGACGATCGACGAGCTGAGCGACGCGGTCGTGGCCGCCACCGGGCCGTGGGCCGGGGACCTGGTCATGCCCGCGTTCCAGGTCATGTGGCCGCGGTGGCGGCAGGCGATGGCGCTGGCCGGGCATCGGGGCGCGGTCGTGTTCGGTCCCCCGAGGGGGCGCAAGGTCACCTACACCGCCCCGCCCGTCGCCGTGCCCGCCCCTGGGCCGGTCGCCGACGGGCTCGGCGGCCTGATCAGGACCTATCTGACGGCGTACGGGCCGGCCACGCCCGACCAGTTCGCGCAGGTAGCTGACCTGTACGCCTTCGATCCCGTGCCGCCGGAAGTCGGTCCCGGTGTGGGCCAGCACCAGCGCCCGGTCGCCGCCCGGCCGGAT
>NZ_VCKY01000459.1 GCF_005889735.1 Nonomuraea turkmeniaca | reverse complement strand
AGATGTCTTAGGGTCTCGTGGGCTCGGAGAGGTTTATAAGAGACAGGTGGGGGTGGGGCGGCGCCCTTGCGTAGCAAGCGGATGTAGCGGTCGACCGGGCCGAGGCTGCCGCCATAGCCCTGCTCCTGGATCTGGCGGAACAGCTGGGAGGCGTTGTGGCAGCCCACGGCGAATTGCTCATACAGATACGGCTTGTAGGCGTCCAGCAGCGTGGGCCGGTTGACCGCTTTGGCCAGCACTTCCTCCAGGCTGTCGGCGCGGGCGTAGCGGCGCACAGCGTAATAGTTCAGGTTCAGTTCGCGGCTGATGCTCTTCAGCGAACGGCCCTGCGCCACCAGCTCCTGGGTCTCCAGGTAGCGGGACGTCTGCCGGGTGACCAGGGCCCGCTCGCGGCCGTTGACGTCCAGATAGCCGTCCGGCTGCTTGGGCGGTGCCGCCGGCTCCTCGCGGTTGCCGGGCAGGTTGGCGTAGGCGCTCTTGACACAGCCGTAATGCGCACCAACGACCTTCTCCACCGCTTCGCCCAGGTTGTTGGGTCGGACCGGGGCGCCCTGCCGGGATTGCTCCCGGTGGGTTTCTATGTAATAACCCCTGAGTTCCTCTGACCGTCCTCGGCCTCTCCTGCCGCAGGACCTGGGGTTATCTGCTGGTGCTCCGGCTTCTTCTGGTGTTGATGAGATTTCAGAGTTTCTGAAGGTCTATCGTCCTGGTCGTTCGTCTTGCTGCGATGGTGAAGGCGAGGTGGCCGGAGATGGCGCTGGCGGTGGTGAAAGATCTTCGGGTGGCGCGTGCCCCGGCCACTGCCGAGGACCTGGAGGCGCTGGAGACCGACGTGCTGGCCGGGTTCGTGCTGGCCCGGGCGGCCGCAGGGCTCGCCGACTCGACGATCGCTGCGGACATGTCGCACTTGGAGCAGGTCCGGGCCTGAAGGCCACCCGGCCCGCCAATGACGTGATCATCCCGCTCACCCCCGAACAGATCAACCAGTCCATCAACGCCGCCACCACACCGGCCAGCCGCCTGTCCCTCGCCCTGGCCGCTGTCCACGCAGCCCGTCCCCGAGCCATCCGTCACCTGCTCCTGGACGACATCGATCTCGGCAACCGCCGACTGACCATCGCCGGCCACCAGCGACCTCTCGATGAACTCACCCGCCGGCTCCTGATCGAGTGGCTCGAGCACCGACGCTCGCGTTGGCCCACCTCCGCCAACCCCTACCTGATCGTCAACCAGCAGACCGCGATGAGCACCCGACCTGTCAGCGTGAACTGGATGGCCGAGACCTTCCGCGGGCTCGCTGCCCCACTCGAAGCGCTCCGCGTCGACCGGCAGCTCGACGAAGCCCTCACCCACGGTCCTGACCCGCTCCACTTGTCCGTGGTGTTCGGCTTGGACCCCACCACCGCCATCCGGTACGCCGCCGCCGCGCAGCGCCACCTCACCGCCGCCCTCGAATGCCAGGACCCCGCCACTTCGCACGAACCCAAGGAACCAGACAGGCCATAGCCGGAAACCACCCTTCGGTTCCCGCTGAAGAACCTTCAGTTCGCGCGAACTCTGGGAAATCCCCGGCCCGCCCGCCGAACCCGCCGTGCCCATTACTGAGCAACGGGCTCTCCACGAGATCATGCCGTTGAGGTCGGGCCGATCAGGGCCTCCGGCCAGGGGCTGGGGATGGCGTTACCCCGGTAGCGATACCGAGTGATCGACACTCTGCCGAGGTCGAACAGCCTGATCCCGCCCAGTTCGATGGGCTTCCACCGTCCTTGCGGAGTGCGGAGCCATCGCTGGATGGCCCTCCATGTCATGCGATGCCGGTGCATCACCCAGCGGATCACTCGCCACCACACGAAGGTGTGCAGGCGCTGCATGGTGTGCTTGGCGACCGCGTGCTTGAAGTAGTTGGCCCAGCCGCGCAGGATCTGGTTGATCCGGATCAGCGCGATCTTGTAGTCGAGATGCGACAACCTCTGGGTTAGTGTCTTGATCTTCCGCTTCAGCGTCTCGACCGGTTTGTCGGCGATGAAGGTATAGACGTGCCACTTGTCCGTTCCCCGCTTGCGCATCCAGACGATGCGGAAGCCGAGAAAGTTGAACCCGTCTGCAAGGTGGACGACCGTGGTCTTGGCCGGTGACAGGACCAGGCCCATCGGTGCCAAAACCTCGCTCACCTGTCCGCGAAGGTCTTCGACGTGCTCCCTGGTGCCGTGGACCATGATGACGAAGTCGTCCGCATAGCGGACTAAGCGCCAGGTCGGCAGGCCCCGATGGCGGCGTCGTTCGCGGTCCCGCCGGGTCGCCATCGCGGTTGCCCAGTGTTCGGCGGCGAAGTCGTCGAGCACCGACAGCGCGATGTTGGCCAGCAGAGGTGAAAGGATGCCACCTTGCGGTGTTCCGGAGACGGTCTCGTTCCGCTCGCCGAGCTCGGTCATGATCCCGGCTTTCAGGAACGCCTTCACCAGCGCCAGCACCCGCTTGTCTTTCACCCGCGCTCGGACGCGGTCCATCAGGGCCGCGTGATCGATGCGGTCGAAGCACGCCTCGATGTCAACGTCCAGCACCCAGCGGTATCCCTGGGAGCCGAACAGGTGAATCTCGGCGATCGCGTCGTGCGCGCGCCGGTTGGGCCGAAACCCATACGAGCACGGACGAAAGTCCGCCTCGAAAATCGGCTCCAGGACCAGCTTCAGCGCGGCCTGGACCACCCGGTCGGTGATGGTCGGGATACCCAGCCGGCGCAGTTTCCCGCCCGGCTTAGGGATCATCCGTTCTCTCACCGGCAGAGGCCGGAAGGCCCCTGTCCGCAACTCCGAACGGATGCGGTCCAGGTGCGCGGTCACCCCGGACGTTTCGACGTCGGCGGCACGCATGCCGTCCACGCCCGCCGTCCGAGCTCCGGCGTTGCCCGCGACCCGTTCGAAGGCCATCATCAAGGTGGCCGGGTCGCAGACGAAGTTGAACACATCGTCGAACCGGAAGCCATGATCGGCTAACGCCCAACGGTGCAGCTTGGTCTGCATCTTCCGTACCCGCGCCTCAGCGGTGAACACCGACGGCCACGCGACCGGGGCATCCACCCCGGATTCTCCGGACATT
>NZ_VCKY01000458.1 GCF_005889735.1 Nonomuraea turkmeniaca | reverse complement strand
GCGCCGGTGCCATCTGTGCGGGTGGATCCGGCGGGGTTGGCGTATGTGATTTATACGTCGGGGTCGACGGGTGTGCCGAAGGGTGTGGGGGTCGGGCATGGGTCGTTGGTGAATTTGGTGTCGGTGTTCGGGCCGGAGATGGGTGCGGGGCCGGGTGTGGGGGTGTTGCAGTTCGCGTCGTTTGGTTTTGATGCGTCGGTGCTGGATGTGGCGGTGGCGTTGGCGAGTGGGGCGGCGTTGTGGATTGCGAGTGAGGGGCAGCGGGCGGAGCCGCGGCGGTTGGGTGAGTTGTCGGGGGTGTCGGCGGCGAGTGTGGTGCCGTCGTTGTTGGGGGTGGTGGAGCCGGAGGATCTGGCTGGGGTGGGGACGCTTTTGGTGGGTGCGGAGGCGATCAGTGAGTCGGCGGCGCGGGTGTGGTCGGCGGGTCGGCGGTTGGTGAACACCTATGGTCCGACCGAGGCGACGGTGATGGTGGCGGCTGCGGAGGTGGATGCGGGGCGTGTGGGTCCGGTGCCGTTCGGTCGGCCGATCGCCAATACCCGGTTGTATGTGCTGGATGAGGCGTTGGCTCCGGTTGCGGTGGGGGTCGCTGGTGAGCTGTATGTGGCCGGGGCTGGGTTGGCGCGTGGTTATGTGGGTCGTGCGGGGTTGACGGGTGAGCGGTTCGTGGCGTGTCCGTTCGGTTCGGGTGAGCGGATGTATCGGACCGGGGACCTGGCGAGGTGGACTGCTGATGGGCAGTTGGTGTTCGCGGGGCGGGCGGATGAGCAGGTGAAGATCCGGGGGTTCCGGATCGAGCCGGGCGAGGTCGAGGCGGTGCTGCACGGTCATCCGCAGGTCGCTCGGGTCGCGGTTGTCGTTCGTGAGGATGTGCCGGGGGACAAGCGGCTGGTGGCGTACGTGGTGCCGGCCGGCACTGATGCCGATGTCGCTGGTCTGCGGGACTTCGTGGCTGGCCGCCTGCCGGACTACATGGTGCCCGCCGCTGTGGTGGTGTTGCCGGAGTTGCCGCTGACGCCGAACGGGAAGCTGGACCGCAAGGCGCTGCCCGCGCCGGCCTACGCGACCGGGTCCGGTCGCGCCCCGGCCACGGTGCAGGAAGAACTCCTGTGTGCGGTCTTCGCGGATGTGCTGGGTGTGACGTCGGTGGGAGTCGACGACAGCTTCTTCGACCTGGGCGGGCATTCCCTGCTGGCGGTCCGGCTGGCGTCTCGTATCCGGGTCACCCTCGGTGTGGAGTTGCCGCTGCGGACGCTGTTCGAGGCGCCGACGGTGGCGGAGGTGGCGGCCTACCTGGCTGAGGCCGGCGGTGGCCGGGTTCGTCTGCCGCTGCGGGCGGCTGCGCGTCCGGAGCGGGTGCCGTTGTCGTTCGCCCAGCGGCGGCTGTGGTTCCTGGAGCACCTGGAGGGTCCGAGCTCCACGTACAACATGCCCGAGGTGATCCGGCTGAGCGGTGAGCTGGATGTCGCCGCGTTGAAGGCTGCCTTCCGGGATGTGATCGAACGTCACGAACCGCTGCGTACCGTCTATGAGGCCGCTGATGGCGAGCCTTACCAGCGGATTCTTCCGATGCCGGAGGTCGACTGGGATCTGGAAGTGCGTCAGGTCGAGGGCGAGGCTCTGGCCGAGGCTGTGGAGGAGGCCGGACGTTCCACGTTCGATCTGTCGGCCGAGGCGCCGATCCGGGCGTGGTTGTTCCAGACCGCGGCTGATGAGCAGGTGCTCATGGTCGTGGTGCATCACATCGCGGGTGACGGCTGGTCGATGGCGCCGCTGGGACGAGACCTGTCCAGCGCGTACGCGGCGAGGCTGAACGGTGTGGCTCCGGTGTGGGAGCCGCTGCCGGTGCAGTACGCGGACTACGCGTTGTGGCAGCGGGAGCTGCTCGGAGAGGAGTCCGACCCGGAGAGTCTGCTGTCAGCGCAGGTGGACTACTGGCGGCAGGCGCTGGCCGGGACGCCGGAAGAGCTGACGCTGCCCGCCGACCGTTCGCGCCCGGCGGTGGCGAGTCATCGCGGGCATCGGGTGCCGGTGCGGGTGCCGGCTGAGGTGCATGAGCGGTTGGTGGGGTTGGCTCGGGCGGAGGGTGTGACTCCGTTCATGGCTCTGCAGGCTGCGTTGGCGGTGTTGTTGTCGCGGTTGGGGGCTGGTGTTGACATTCCGATGGGTGCGCCGGTGGCGGGGCGTACGGATGAGGCGCTGGATGATCTGGTCGGGTTCTTCGTCAATACGTTGGTGATCCGTACGGATCTGTCGGGGGATCCGGAGTTCCGGCAGGTGCTGGCCCGGGTGCGGGAGGCGAGCCTGGGCGCGTTGGCGCATCAGGATGTGCCGTTCGAGCGGCTGGTGGAGGAGCTAGCAGTGACGCGCTCGCTCGGCCGTCACCCGCTGTTCCAGGTGATGCTCACTGTGCAGAACATCGAGCGCGCCATGCTGGAGCTCCCCGGTGTCGATGTCGGCGCCGGCTCGACAGCGATTGGTGCGCCGGTCGGGTCGGTGGCGCGTTATGACCTGCATCTGACGGTCGCAGAGACGTTCGACGACCAGGGCCGCCCGGCCGGGCTTCGTGCGTCCATGAACCTCGCCGCGGACTTGTTCGACGCCGCGACGGCCGCCAAGGTCGGCGCCTCGTTCGTCCGGGTGTTGGAGCAGGTGACGGCTGCTGCGGATGTTCGGTTGCATGCGGTGGAGGTGGTTGACGCTCATGAGCGTGAGCTGGTGGTCAGTCGGTGGAATGACACGGCGGTGGTGGTCGGTGCTGGGGTGGTGGAGTCGTTCGAGCGTCAGGTGGTCGTGACGCCGGATGCGGTTGCGGTGGTGGCTGGTGGTGTCGAGGTCTCTTATGCGGAGGTGGACGCGGCTGCCAATCGGTTGGCCGGTTATCTGCGTGGTGCTGGGGTGGGAGCGGAGTCGGTAGTCGGGTTGTGTCTGCCGTCCGGGGTGCAGATGATCACGGCGATTTTGGGTGTGTGGAAGGCGGGGGCGGCTTATCTGCCGATCGATGGGCGGTTGCCGGGTGAGCGGATCGCGTTCATGCTGGCCGACAGCCAGGCGCGGGTCGTGGTCGCGGACCGGGATGCCGGCATGGTGCCGGCTGGCGGGTCGATGGGTGTTCCGGTGGTCTGGT
>NZ_VCKY01000457.1 GCF_005889735.1 Nonomuraea turkmeniaca | reverse complement strand
CCCCCCACTCCGACCGCGGCCCCCCGAACAACTCCTCCGGCCCATCGACGGGCACGGCCACGCACACGGCGTCCGACGCCGTCCCCGTGCAGGGGAACCCCGCCTCGATCAACGCCTGCGACTTGGCCTCCGTAACCGTCATCACGGCGTTGACCAGCGCCGCATCGGTCATGGCGACAGGCACCACGGTGACGATGTTGATGGTCCCGACCCGCATGGGCGCCAGCTCGGGGTCCTCGAACCCCTCCGGCGCCGCCGCCCAGGTGGGCACCCGGAGCCCCACGGTCGCGAAGGCCTCCACGCCGCCGTCGGCGGCCCGCACGTACCGATCCACCGACGCGGCGGTCATCATGCCCACGCCCTCTCCCCCAGGACCTAACGAGCGGAGATGATCCACCGGGTCCATCCGCGCATACCCGGCCACGACCTGCGCGTTCAGCACCCATTCCCGCGTCCCGATCCCGCCGCCGAGCATCGCCGAGGAGATCATCCGCCACCCGGGCCCGAACTCCCACAGCAGCGCCCCGAGCCGGGCCCCCTCCTCCACCCGATACGTCAGCTTCACGATCATCCCCTGACCAGGTGCACGACGGGCCGCCCGTCCGGCCCTGGCTCGATCTTGACATGGGCGTCGAAGTGCCGTCCCACCAGTTCCTCGGTCAGCACCTGGGCCGGCTTGCCGGAGGCGACGGCGTGGCCGTCGGCGAGCAGCAGCAGCGCGTCCGCGTACAGGCCCGCCACCGTCAGGTCGTGCAGGGTGGTGACGACGGTGAGCCCGTCGGCTCGCCTGAGCCGGTCCACCAGTTCCAGAACCTGCTGCTGGTGGCCGAGGTCGAGCGCGGTGGTCGGCTCGTCGAGCAGCAGCACGGGCGCCTGCTGGGCGAGCGCCCTGGCCAGCACGACCCGCTGCCGCTCACCGCCCGACAATTCGCCGACATGGCGCCCGGCCAGGGCGGTCAGGTCCAGCCGGTCGAGCACGGACGCGGCGACCTCCCGGTCGTGGCGGCTCTCGCGGCCCAAATACGGGATGTACGGCGTCCGCCCCAGCAGCGCGTAGTCGAAGACCGTCATGTCGGGCGGCAGCGCGGGCGTCTGCGGCGCGTACGCCAGCAGCCTGGCCCGTTCCCGCGGCTTCAGTCCCGCCCCCGGCCGCCCGGAGAGCATGACGTCGCCCCGGTGCGCGACCAGCCCCATGACGGCCTTGAGCAGGGTGGACTTGCCGGCCCCGTTGGGCCCGATGATCGCCAGCCATTCGCCCTTGCGTACCCGCAGGTCGACGTCGCGGACGACCTCGCGCTCGCCGAGCCGTACGGACAGGCCTCCGGTCTCGATCATGTGACGGCCCGCCGCGTCATGCGCAGGACGGTGACGAAGAACGGCGCCCCCACGAACATCGTGACCACGCCGATCGGCAGCTCGGCCGGCGCGAGCACGGTGCGGGCGACGAGGTCGGCCAGCACCAGGAACGCCGCGCCGCCGATGAGCGACAGCGGCAGCACGATCCGGTACGAGCCACCCGCAAGCCGCCGCACGACGTGCGGCACGACGATGCCCACGAACCCGATCAACCCGCTCACGGCCACCGCCGCCGCGGTGGCCAGCGACGCCGCCAGCAACACCGTGAAGCGCACCCTGGCGGCCCGCAGGCCGAGGCTCGTGGCCTCCTCGTCGCCCACGGAGAGCACGTCGAGCATCCGCCCGTGCAGCAGGAGCAGGACGGAGGAGACGGCTGCGTACGGGAGCACCAGCCAGAGCTGGTCCCATCCGCCGCCGACGTCGCCGAGGATCCACGAGTAGATGCGCTGCAGTTCCTCGACCTTGAACTGCTGCACGAACGTCTGGATCGCGGTCAGGAACGACGTGACCGCCACCCCGGCCAGCACCAGCGTGGCGGTGCCACCCGCGCGCCCGGCCGTGTTGCCCAGCGTGTACGCCAGGAACACACCACCCACGGCCCCCAGGAAGGCCGCGACCGGGATACTCGCCGCCACGGACGGCAGCGCCACGATGGCCACCGTCGTGGCGAGCCCCGCCCCGGCGGCGGCGCCCAGCAGGTACGGGTCCGCGAGCGGGTTGCGGAACACCCCCTGGTACGCGGCTCCCGCCATGGCCAGCAGCCCGCCGACCACGGCGGCGACGAGCACCCGGGGCAGCCGCAGCTCGTACAGCAGGCCCTGCTCGACGGGAGCGAGGCCCGAGTCGACGTGGACGAGCGGCAGCCAGTCCACGGCCTGGAGCACCACCCGCCACGGCGAGATGTCGGCGGCGCCGTCGAGGAGCCCGGCGACCATGGACACGGCCAGCACGCCCAGGGCGCCCGCCACCCAGAGGGGTCTGGCCCTGGACGGGCCGGCCTGCATCGTCATGGTCAGCTCGCGCCGGCCTTGGACACGGCGGCGGCGATGGCCTCGGCGAGCTGGACGATACGCGGGCCCCACCGGGAGGCGATGTCGTCGTCGAGCTGGATCACCTGGTCGTTCTTGATGGCCGACAGGTTCTTCCAGCCCGGCCGCTTGGCCAGCGTGTCCTTGCTCTGCTGGCAGCACTTGACGTCGCCCAGGAAGATCAGGTCCGGATCGGCCTGAGCCACGAACTCGGCCGACAGCTTGGGATAGCCGCCGGCCGCGTCGGGCGCCTTGTCCGCGATGTTGACGAGGCCGAACATCGAGTAGACCTGCCCGATGAAGGTCTGCGAGGTCGCCGCGTACGGCGTCTGGTCGAGCTCGTGATAGTAGCTGAGCTTCTTGTCCTTGGGCGCCTCGGCGGCCAGCTTGTCCAGGGCCGCCTTCATGCCGGAGACGACCTCTTCGGCCTTGGCCTTGTTCCCGGTGGCCGCGCCGAGCTCGGTGATCTCCTCGTACGCCTCGTCGATCTTGGTGGCGGCGGGCTGGAGCAGGACCGGCACGTTGACCTTGCCGAGCTCGGCGACCACCTTGTCGAGGTCGTCGGAGAGGATGACGAGGTCGGGCTTCTGGGCCACGATGGCCTCGACGTTCGGCTTGAAGCCGGACAGGTCGGTCTTGGGGGCCTCGGGCGGGTAGTTGGACTGGTTGTCGACCGCGACGACCTGGGATCCCGCGCCGATGGCGAACAGGGTCTCGGTGTGGGTGGCCGAGAGGGAGACGATCCGCTCCGGCTTCTTGGCGAGGGTGACCTTGCCGTTGCCGGCTTCGATCGTCACGGGGAAGTCCGCGGA
>NZ_VCKY01000456.1 GCF_005889735.1 Nonomuraea turkmeniaca | reverse complement strand
GATCTTCCCGTGAGGCGCCAGCGCCGACCAGCCCCAGCGGTGGCTGAGTGATCCGACGATGTGGAGTCCGAGGCCACCGGTGTCCAGGGGGCCAGGGTATCGCAGCACCGGCACCGACGCTCCTGGAGTGTCCAGCTGGACCACATAGGCGGCGTACCCTTCCCGTCGGATACAACTCCACCCTGAGCCTCATACCTGAAAGGTCACTGACCGTCGGCTGACTGTTGGCAAACATGCGAAAAAGCCGCCGGCGGTCCGGGGGCGGGACCGCCGGCGGCATCCGGGGAACGATGGTGTCAGCGCCGTCTGGCCATCAGGCGGCGCACGCGCTCCTTCTCCTCGCGATCGAACGTCCGGGCGTCGTTGCCGCGCGGGAACGGCTCCTCCGGCACGGCGGCGCCGAGGAACGCGCACAGCGGCTCCCAGCCCTCGGCGACGTCGTAGACCAGCAGCCGCTCCGGCGGCACCTCGGCGGCGACCTGCTCGATGTGGCTGCCGTACACCGCGAGGGCGTGGTCCCGATCGGCCACCCTGCCGTCGAAGACCCTGCGCATGATGGCGACGTCGGTCATCTTGACGAACGCGCCCAGGTCCGGGGCGATGCGCGAGACCAGCTTGAAGCCGATCCTGGCCGGCAGCGTCCGGGCGCGCAGGGCCTTCTTGAAGATGGTCTTGGTGGCGCTCTCGTACCAGGAGGCCGGGTCGCGCACGGTGAGGATCACCTTGGCGTCCGGGTAGTAAGCGGTCAACTCCCGCCAGAACGCCGCGACCGGGAAGTCGACGGCGCTGGCGAAGCCCTGGAAGGTCCGGTCCCAGTCGACGGGTCGTCCTTCGGCGGCGTCGATCCAGGTCCCGATCCTGCCCGGCTCCTCGACGATGTCAAACATGTGGTAGCAGGGGCCGTAGCCTATGAGCTCCAGCGCCGCCTTCAGCGAGGTGGTGCCGGTACGACCGAATCCGATGCCGATGACCTTCATCAGTGCGTCCCGTGGGGCGTGTGGCCCCCGTGCCCGTACTTCATCATCTCGGTGGGCATGACCACGAAGGGCCGCATCATGTGCACCTCGTGCTCCAGCGTGTGGCAGTGGTAGACGAACCGGCCGACGGCGTTGAACTGCACCGCGATGGTGATCAGCTCGCCGGTGAAGCCCTCGCCGCCCGCGGCCCTGATGACGTCCTTGCGGCCTAGCTCGTGCGGTTCCAGCACGCCGGCGCGGAGGTACTTGATCGGTTTGGTGGTCCCGCGGGTGTTCCTGTTCCAGCCGCTGACGTCGAAGATGTCCCGGCTCATCACGTGGAAGTCGACGGCGTGCACGTGCATGGGGTGCGGCGGGCCGCCGAGGTCCAGGAAGCGCCAGATCTCCCACTTCCCGCGCTCGATGATGAAGTTCGCGCGGTCCTGGAAGGACATGGAGATGCGCTTGAGCGTCTTGACCTGACCATCGGCGGTCTCGATCTGGATGATCCCATCCCCGGGGATCTGCACGGTCGCCGGATCGACCTCCTCCATCTCCCATTGCTCGGCCTCGGCGGGCGCGCCCGGCCTGGTGAGCACGATCCACCGGTGGTGGTGGTCGGCGGGGATGTCCTCGTGCGTCAGGCGCTTGAACGTCGGCGAGACGGTCGCAGGCAGCGTGAAGCGGTCGCCCTCGGGTTTGCCCGCGACCCGGAACTGCATGACGTCCGGCTCGTTGATGTTGTTCGACAGGTCGGGCTGGCCGGGGGTGATGCCCGGGCGCGTGTCGACCAGCTTGAGCGTCTTGCCCGCCAGCGCCCCGAAGTCGACCAGGACGTCGGCCCGCTCGGCCGGGGAGAGGACCAGCGGCCCTGTGACCGCCGCGGGCGCGCCGAGCAGGCCCTGGTCGGTGCCGATGAGCTTGAGCGCGCCGGGCACCACCTGATTCTGCTCGTCGAGCATGACCAGGCGGTAGACCCGGGAGTTCGACATGTTGAGCAGCCGGAAGCGGTACCACCGCGCGGCTACCTCGAGGTAGGGCCAGATCACCCCGTTCACCAGCGTGTACGGCCCGGCGAACGGCACGACGATCTTCTTCGGGCTGGCGATCTCCACCTTGTGCAGGAGCTGGCCTGTCGGCCGCTTGTTCGCGTCGAGGTCGAAGTTGCGGTCGCAGAACATGAGGGGGATCTCGTACTTGCCGCGCGGCAGGCCGAGCGAGTCCTCCTCGTCGTCGCGCATGACGTACATCCCGGCCAGGCCGGCCATCTGCGTCCAGCGGGTCAGATGCATGGCGTGGTCGTGGTACCAGAGCGTCATGCCCGCCTGTTCGTTGGCGTATTCGGCGAGCTGGGCGTCGCCGGGTAAGACGACGTTCTCGCCCCAGCCGTCGTTGCCGGCGCCCACGTGCGCGCCGTGCAGGTGCACCGCCGCCCACGGCGGGATGTTCTCCACGCCCTCGACGGCCTCCGTCTTCTCCCTGCCGGGCCAGTTGGTCGGCGGCTCGCCGGGCCGGCCGATGGCGTCCTCGGCGGCGCGCACGGCGATGATGGGCATGGCGCCCTCGAGTTGGTTGGCCCAGGTCATCCTGAGCCGCTGGCCGCGCCGCACCTCGATGGTCGGCCCCGGGAACGCGCCTTCGTAGGTCCATAGCGTCGAGGGCGGCAGTTCCGAGTGCAAGCGCCGCTTGGCGACCCGCATGCGGACTGTCAGCTCCCATACCGAGCCGTGCCGCTGCGGTTTGATCACCGGCGGAATCGGCAGCTTGTCCACGAACTTGTTGAGCACCAGGAGCGGATCACGCGGCGGCACCCCACCGCGGGCCGCCACCGCTGCCGCCGCCGCCTTCGTCTGGCCTTCGCCGAGCCCGAAGCCCAGCGCCGCGATCCCTGCGGAACCGAGCAGCATCTGCCGCCTCGTGGCCCCCTGCTGGAAAACACCCGTTTCATCCACGGCGTCACGCTAGACACGGCCGCCCCACCTGGTCTTCCACCGAGGTGATGAGAAAGCTTCTCGTCCTTTGGAGGACCCGCGCGATTCCCGCTCCTGCCGGGGTACGGGTTCAGGCCCGGCCACCGTACGAGCCGGCGACCATCTCAGCCGGATCCCAGCCGCGTCCTGGCTGCACCAGCCCGTTCTCGTAGGCGTAGATCACCACCTGCACCCGATCCCGCACTCCCAGCTTCTGATACAGATGCTGCACGTGCGACTTCACCGTCGACTCCCCCAACACCAGCAACC
>NZ_VCKY01000455.1 GCF_005889735.1 Nonomuraea turkmeniaca | reverse complement strand
GAATGTCGACCTCGGTGCCGATGCGCTCCTCCGCCCGCTGCGGCTCGCCCGCCCCCGACAGGCGGACGATCGGCAGCGCGGGCGTTGGCGGCGGCGGCCGAGAGCGCGGCCGGGTCGTGATCGAAGCCCAGCAGCCGCAGGTGCGGCGCGAGCACGTGGGCCTCGATCAACGTGGTGCCCGCGCCGCAGCACGGATCGAGCACCAGCCGCGCGCCGTGCAACCGAGCCAGCTCCGCCATGGCAGCGGCCACCGGCGGGTGCAGCGTGCCCCGGATGGACGCCGTCTTGTACGGCCGGCGGTGCAGCGGGCGATCGGCCGGCCGCAGCGCGATGACCGCCTGCTCGCCCTCGATCGTGACCCGCCACGACATCGCGTCCAGCGGCGGCCGCCCGCCCGCCGACCTGGAGTGGTACGCCACCCCCAACGGCCGCGCCAGCTCGGCCCCCACCGCGTCCTCGATCTCGAACCGCGTGTAGTTACGCCGTCCGACGAACGATGCCGACACCTCCAGCCCGCCACGCGCGCCGATCGGCCCGGAACCCGGGCGCGCCAGCCCGACCACGTCCACGGCCTGCGCCGCCTCCGCCAGCCGGGCCAGCGCCGCCCGGCCCGGGCCGATCCCGTCCACCACGGCCCCGGCCAGCAGCACGTCGTCCGCCGTGCGCAACCCCAGAAGCCCTGTCTGGTCCGCGGCCTCGAACCACACCTCGCGATGCCGTATCCCGCGCACCGCACCCAGCCTGGAACGCCGAATCTCCGTGGCCACCAGGGGCTCGATGCCGTGCACCGCCCTGGCCACGGCAAGAGTATGCACGTGTCCTTCTCCCACGTCGCGACCCGGGACGGCGGTCGCTCAGCCGTCCCGCATCGCCGGCGGTGGGGTGCTCCGCGACCCGCCGGCGGATCGCTAACGCAGGTAGAAGAAGGTCATGGAGATCACCTTAGTGGGGCCCCGCCGCCGGGGCCACAGGATTTCCCTGTCTCTACGTACGCCGTACGTCCAAACCATTGACGTAAGTGGTCACTTTTCCGAATGATGGCCTTATGAGCGCCCTCGACTTCGACCTGTCGGACCGAGACTTCTGGGCCAGGCCCATGGAGCAGCGCGAGGAGGCGTTCGACCGCCTGCGCGCCCGCTCGACCCCCGCGTTCTTCGAGGAGATGGACATCGGCTTCGCCCCCAGGGGGCCGGGCTACCACGCGCTGGTCAAGCATGCCGACATCCTGGAGGCCAGCCGCAACCCGGAGATCTTCTGCTCGGGCGACGGTGGCGCCACGAGCATTCCGGACATGCCCGCGGAGTTCGCCGAGTACTTCGGTTCGATGATCAACATGGATGATCCGCGCCACGCCAGGCTCCGCAGGATCGTCTCCCGCGCCTTCACCCCTAAGATGATCAAGCAGTTCGAGTCGGACGTGGAGGCGGCGGCGGTCGTCATCGTGGACGACCTGCTGGCCAAGGGGCCCGGCTGCGACTTCGTGACCGAGGTGGCCGCCCGCCTCCCCTTGAAGATCATCTGCGACATGATGGGCATCCCGGAACGGGACTACCAATTCGTCTTCGAGCGCTCCAACACCATCCTCGGCGGCTTCGACCCCGAGTACACCGGCAGCGACTTCGACCAGATCGCCACCCGCCTGCTCACCGCCGGCATGGAGCTGCAGCAGCTGGTGCAGGACCTGGCCGCCCACCGCGCCGACCACCCCACGGGCGACCTGACGTCGTCCCTGGTCAACGCCAACATCGACGGCGAGCGGCTCTCCATGCAGGAGCTGGGGTCGTTCTTCATCCTGCTGGTGGTGGCCGGCAACGAGACCACGAGAAACGCCATCTCGTACGGCCTGCGCCTGCTCACCAAGAACCCTGCCCAGCGTGCCAGATGGCTGGAGGACCTCGACGGACACGCCCCGGGGGCCGTGGAGGAGATCGTCCGCCTGGGGTCCCCGGTGAACTTCATGCGCCGCAAGGTCACCAGGGACTTCGAGATGAACGGCAACCTCTACCGCAAGGGCGAGAAGGTGGTGCTGTTCTACTGGGCCGCGAACCGGGACGAGTCCGTGTTCGAGGAACCGTACCGCTTCGACATCACCCGCACCCCCAACCCGCACGTCGGCTTCGGCGGCCCGGGACCGCACTTCTGCCTGGGCGCGCACCTGGCCCGGCGGGAGATCACGGTGATGTTCCGCGAGCTGCTGCGCCGAGTCCCGCACATCGAGGCAGGCAAGCCGGACCGGCTGCACTCCATGTTCATCAACGGCATCAAGCACATGGAGTGCACGTTCTAGCGGCTAGCCCTGGGTGGAGAGCCTGAGCTGGTTCATCACCGTGCGGACGTCCGGCAGGAGCTGCTTGCTCTCCGACGGGATCGACATGTAGACGATCGCCGGGACGCTGCCGCCGGTGTTGACCGCCATCGTGACGATCGTGGCCTTCTCGGTCGCCGACGTCAGCGAGTACGCGATCAGCCGCCCCGTCTGGCCGCCCACCTTGATCGGCTGCTGGGCGATCTTGCGGACCTTGTTGTCCGGCGGGAAGAAGCGCTTGCGGGCGGTCAGCACCACCTGCTTGATGACCGGCTCCAGGTTGTCCTGCTCGTAGTACGAGGCCAGCTTCGGCATGAGCGGCCCCGTCATGAGCTGGGCGTACCGCTCGGGCGCGACCAGGACGTACTGGCGGGTGTCGAAGCCGAACGTGCCCTTGACCGTGGCGCGCTGGTCGAGCTGCCACTTGCCGCCGAGGCGGGGTACGGAGATCCCCGCGGCCGCGTCCGGGATCCTGCCGAGGACGGGGGAGGCCTTGCCGGGATACGCGGGCAGCTTGCCGATCGTCGTGGACGACCTGGTGGTGCTCGGCTTCTGCGAGGCCGAGGGCTGGCCGGCGGCGACGTTGGAGGTCGTGGGGTCCTCGCCGGCCAGGGGTCCCGCCAGGAACGCCCACAACAATGCGATGACCAGCGCGACCGCCACGGATCCGCCGAGCGCGTAGATCCAGACGGGCTTGCCCTGGCCGTCGTCGTCCAGGACCTCTTGGTCGCCCATGGCCTGGTAGTTGTCGCCGAAGACGGTGTTCCAGAGCTCCTGCTGGCGCTCGGGCGGCGGGGTGCGGGAGCCGCTGATCTGGCCCGCCGTCACGAACCGGTGCTCGGGGTCCGAGGGGTCGCGGCTCAGGTTCGAGCCTGTCTCTTATATACTTCTTTCGCGAAATCGAG
>NZ_VCKY01000454.1 GCF_005889735.1 Nonomuraea turkmeniaca | reverse complement strand
GGACCTGGTGAGGGCGGTCGACGGGAGGGGGCGTTGGGTGAGCGTTTTCACGATGGATGAGGCCGAGCGGGAAGCGGTGCTGGTGCCCGAGCTGGCTGCGCTGACCGAGCGGCACAGGCGAGCATGCCTGCCGTATCGCCGGATTCTCGACGCGATCGGGGCGGCGCCACCGTACGAGCGGTTGATGGATCTGCCCTGGCTGCCGGTGCGGCTGTTCAAGACGCACGAGTTGCGCAGCGTGCCGCAGGAGCAGGTGTTCAGGGTCCTGACCTCCAGTGGGACGACCGGGCAGCGGCCGAGCCGGATCTTTCTCGATCGCGAGGCGGCCGCGGCGCAGACGCGCATGCTGGCGGCCACGCTCAGGGTGGTGCTGGGTGAGCGGCGCCTGCCGATGCTGGTCGTGGACAGCCGCTCCGTGGTGCGCGATCCGACGTTGAGCGCCCGTGGGGCCGGGGTGCTCGGGATGATGAACTTCGGCAGGGATCACACGTTCGTGCTGGACGAGCAGGGGCGGGTGGATGCGGAAGCGGTCAAGGGGTTCCTGGAGAGGCATGGGAGCCGGCGGTTTCTGATCTTCGGGTTCACGTTCATGGTGTGGCTGTGGCTGCGGAATCTGGGGGCGGATCTGTCACAGGGGGTGTTGATCCATTCCGGTGGATGGAAGCGGCTGGCCGAGCAGGCGGTGGACAACGCCGAGTTCCGGCGGCGAATGGCGGCGGAGTGCGGGCTGACCAGGGTGCACAACTTCTACGGGATGGTGGAACAGATCGGGACGATCTTTCTCGAAGGGCCCGATGGTGATGGGCTCTACTGCCCGGATTTCGCCAATGTCGTGATTCGGGATCCAGAGACCTGGCAGGAGGCGCCGAACGGTGTGCCGGGGTTGATCGAGGTGGTCAGCACGTTGCCGACGTCGTATCCGGGCCATGTGCTGCTCACCGAGGATCTCGGCGTGGTACGGGGCGTCGATGACGGGGCCTGGCCGGGGAAGCGGCTCGAGGTCCTCGGACGGTTGCCGCGGGCGGAGGCGCGCGGTTGTAGCGACACCTTGGGGCAGGGCTGATGCTGGACGACTCGATGCCGACTCCTTCGCCGGCGGTAGCGGAGAGCGATCGTGGCGCCTCAGGGCGCGGTGACGGCGCATCCAGGGCGAGCGGTGGCCCGGCCCGGGTGGGCGATGGAGCTTGTGTCGCCGGTGGCCATGCGGTGGTGCGGGTGCGGTTTCCGCGGGAGGAACTCGTGCCCGTGGAGGTGCTGCTCGGGCAGGTGCGGGGAGGGCTTGAGGTTGGGGATGAGCGGGTTCGTGAGTTTCTGACGGCGTTCGGGAGGCGGCTGTTGCGGCCGGCCCTGGCGCGGCGGCATCCGGAGCTCGGGTCGCTCGGGTTCTTCCTGCGGCCGAGCGAGCTGGCGCGCACGCTCGAGAGCATGGCAGGCGAGCACGTACGTGTGCCACGCGGCCTGATCTTCCACATCCCGCCCGCGAACGTCGACACCGTCTTCGTCTACTCCTGGGCCCTGTCGGCCCTGATGGGCAATCGCAACGTCGTACGCCTCTCACCGCGTTCCGGTGCGGTCGCCGAGGTGATCGTGGAGACGCTGCACGAGGCGTTGGGAGAGGCCGACCCTGTGGTCGGTGAGACGCAGCGGATCGTCTCCTACGACCGCTCGGCCGAGGAAGTCACCGCCGCGCTCTCCGCGGCCTGCGACCTGCGGGTGGTGTGGGGCGGGGACCGCACGGTGCAGGACGTCCGGCGGCATCCGCTTCCACCGCACGCCCGTGACCTGGCTTTCCCCGATCGTTCCTCGTTCGCCGTGATCCGGGCGGCGGCGTGGTTGTGCGCGCCGCGGGCCGCGCGGGCGACCGTGGCGGAGGGGTTCGTCAACGACACCTACTGGTTCGACCAGGCGGCCTGCTCGTCGCCGCGAACCGTGTTCTGGGTGGGGGCGGAAGGCGATTGCGACGCGGCGCGCGCCGACTTCGTCGATCACGTGTCCCGGGTGGTCGCGGCTCGCGGGTGGGGTGTCGACGCGGCGATGGCCGTGGAGAAGCGGGTCGCCACATATGGGCTTGCCGCCGAAGGCGCCGCGGAGAGCGTGGAGTTCTGTGGGAACGCGCTGGCCAATGTGACGCTGGCGACCGCCGCCCATGCGCCGAGGCGGTGGCTGGGCGCCGGGACGTTCGCGCACGCCAGGCTCGGCGAGCCGGCCGAGCTGGCGGGACTGGTCGAGCGGCGGGATCAGACGATGACCCATTTCGGGTTCGGGCGGCCGGAGCTGGAGGAGCTGGCCAAGGCACTGGCCGGACGCGGGGTGGATCGGATGGTGCCGGTCGGCAGCGCACTCAGCTTCCATCGGGTGTGGGACGGGGTCGATCTGCCGGCCGAGTTCGCGCGGCTGGTGACGGTGATCCGATGACGACGACGTGCACCGTTCGCGCGGTGACGTGCGGCCGGTTCCTGGTCTGGTTCCTGGGCTCATGACGATCGCGCCGCCCGAGAGTACGTGTGCCGGTCCGGCGCGGTCGTCAGGCCGCCGTCTGACCTCGGGGTGGTTGCCCGCGGGCCTCGTGGCCGCCGGGGCGGTGGCCGTGTTCCTGTGGTGCGGGGTTCCGGCGTGGGATCTGGCGGCGTTCGCCGCGTACGTCGGGATCGGGGTGGCGCTGCCGGGGACGCTGCTCTGGCGGGCGCTGACCGGAGGCGGCAGATCGACGGCCGAGGACGTCGCGGCCGGGCTGGCGCTCGGGTACGCGGTCGAGGTGCTGGCCTACATCCCAGCCAGGGCGGCCGGAATGCCGCTGCTCGTGCTGGTCCCGCCGGTCGCCGTGCTCGGCACCTTCCTGTGCGTGCCGGGGTTGCGGCGGCACTGGCGGGGCGAGGCCGCCAAGGAGCGCATGCCCGGGTGGTGTGCGTGGGCGCTGGCGGGGGTGGTCGGATACCTGATCACGTGGAGCACGCTGTCCCTGTACCGGGTGCCGATCGCGAGCGCGTACGTGGACATGCCGTACCACCTGGCGCTGGTCGGCGAGGTCAAGCACCACCTGCCGCCCACGCTGCCGTCCGTGCTGGGCGAGCGGCTCTCCTACCACTGGTTCGTCTACGCCGACATGGCCGCCACGAGCTGGGTCACCGGGATCGAGCCGGTGACGCTGGTGTACAAGCTGTCCACGCTGCCGATGACGGTGGCGATGGTCGTGCTGGTGGCGGTGCTGGGGCGGCGGCTCGGCGGG
>NZ_VCKY01000453.1 GCF_005889735.1 Nonomuraea turkmeniaca | reverse complement strand
AGCTGACGCCGGCCGAGATCATCAAGATCGTGGATCTGATGCTCGCCCAGGTCGACGCCCGGCTGAAGGACCGCGACATGGGGCTCGACGTCTCGCCCGACGCCAAGCAGCTGCTGGCCGACCGCGGTTACGACCCGGTCATGGGCGCGCGTCCGCTGCGGCGGACGATCCAGCGCGAGCTGGAGGACTCCCTGTCCGAGAAGATTCTTTACGGCGAGCTCCGGCCGGGGCAGGTCGTGAAGGTGACGATCGAGGGCGAGGGCGACAACGCCAAGTTCATCTTCCGGGGCGAGTCCGCCTCGAAGGTCCCGGACTCGGCGGCTGCCATCGCGGCACCGATCCAGCACTGACGCCCGTTCCGGGCAACGAAAGCCCCCGTGTGGTCTTCACACGGGGGCTTTCGCGCGTCCGCGTGCACCCGCGCAACCGCGCCGTGCCGAGGCTCTCGGGGCGGCGCCGGCGGCAGCGGCCGTCGGCACTCGCCGTGCCGACGTACGCGCTGAGCTCGCTTCGCGCGGGCCAGGGCGCCCACGATCGGGCGATGCGCGGGCTTGTAGCGGCTCCTGTGGCGCGTCAGCCAGGCATAAATGGGACAAAACTGGGCAAAAGCGGCAAGGTTGGCGAATTTGGTCGTTGCGTAATTGTTGGTTGAGCGGCTATACCACCACCGCGAGTAGTACTACACTGCGTAGAGCTTCGCCAAGTCTCATCCAAGTGAGCCACAAGATCGTGTTCCTAGGTTGGGGACTGCTCCCGACGGAGTAGTCCGGAATCAACTCAGGGCGGACGCGTGCGCCACCCGAGAGCAGGCATGCTCGACAAGGTTCGCGCGTCCGGGCGGGCGACGGGAACACACAAGCAAGCCGTGGAGGAAACCGATGCGCCTGCGTCACGACGACGGAACGCTCGTGCACCTCGCCTACAACGCGGGTGTCCACCCTGCCGAGGACCTGGAGAACCTGATCGCGCACCTGACCCGCTACGCGGTCCCGGTGCGCAAGCGGCTGGGCGTCGAGCGGATGGGCATCGGGCTGTGGCTCTCGCCGACTGTCGCCGACCACCTCACGGCCGACCGCATCGAGCTCGTACGGCTGCGCCGCTCCTTGGAGGAGCGCGGCCTCGAGGTCGTGAGCCTCAACGGCACCGGCGGCCGCAACCAGGAGGTCCCCGGGCCCGACTGGGCCAAGCCGGAGCGGTACCGCTACACCATGGCGCTGGCCAAGATCCTGGCGTTCCTGCTGCCGGAGGACGTGCGGTTCGGCAGCATTTCGACGATTCCGATCGGCTGGCGCCGTGACTGGCCTGCCGACCTGCACGCGATCGCCAGTCGCCGCCTGGAGCGGCTCGCCCGTGAGCTGCGCGGGATTTACAGCGTCACCGGCAAGACGATCAGGGTCGGGTTCGAGCCGTGGCCCGGGTGTGTGCTGGAGACCACCGAGCAGGCTCTTGAGCGGGTGTGCGGGATCGACTCCGAGCACTTGGGCGTGTGTCTGGACGCCTGTCATCTCGCCTGCGGGGCCGAGGAGCCGGGGGCGGCGCTGAAGGGCCTGGCGGAGGCGGGGGCGCCTGTCGTCAAGCTGGGGCACGTGCACAACCACGCGGGCGACGCCACGAACACCGGCGCGGTGTTGCATGACACGCTGACGGCGATGTTGTCCGGCGCGGTGAGCGGGAGTGCGCACATCGAGGTCGAGATGCACAACCTGATCGTTCCCGGGCGGGCGAAGGGGCCGGGCGCGCTGGTGTCGCTGCTGGCCGAGGAGCTGGACTGGGCTCGCACCAACCTGACTGGCTTGGGTCTGCAGCTGGCCGCCTGAGCCGGCTCGGGTCTGGAGTTGGCCGCCTGCTAGAGGGAGCCGAACCAGCCTGGCATGTCCAGGCGCCACGGGTTGTCCGGAGTGAGTCTGCGTAGGTCCGACTCCAGGGCTCGGAGGCGGTCCTCGCCCAGCTCTCCCGCCCACCGGGCGCGCAGGGTGTCGAAGATGCGGGCCGAGCGGGCGAGCGCGTCCACCCCGTACGGGGTGAGGCGGACGATCTTCCGGCGGGTGTCGTGGGGGTCGGTGGTGCGTTCGACGTAGCCGATGCGCTCCAGTGCGTCGATGGTCTTGCCGGCCGCCTGTTTGGAGACGCCGAGCGTACGGCCCAGCTCGACGGCCGTGGTGCCCTGTGGCCCGATGGCCTGCATGACGAATCCGTGCATGGGGCGTATGTCCGGGTGGCCCTGCCTGGACAGCTCGGCATGGAGTTCGTCGATGAGTGCTCTGAACGCGAGTAGGAGGCGCAGCGGAAGTTCGAAGCCCGGGGCGTCGCTTGACACGATAGACAACCTGGTTAACTATATTGATGGACAACGTGGTTGCCTATCTTAGGGGGTTTTCAGGATGACGGTTATTCGTGCCGCCGACGCGCGGCGATCGGAGACGCCTGGCGGAGTCATGACGACGTTCGCCTCGCCGACACAGGGTGGGGCCGAGCGGTCACTGTGGCGGGTGGACGTCCGTCCCGGTGCGGCGGGCCCGGTGCACGACTTCGACGTCGAGCAGGTGTGGACCTGGATCGCCGGTGCGGCGACCGTGGAGTTGGGCGGTGAGACGTACACCGTGGCCGTCGGCGACACCGTCGTCATGCCGGCGCGGACGGTGCGGCGGGTGCTGGCCGACCCGGCCGCTGGCTACACCGCCGTCGTCACGGCCCCGGCCGGCGCCAGGGCCATGTCCGCCGATGGGGCCGATCTGGGCGTTCCGCCGTGGATCGGGTGAAAGGAGCGTCCGATGTCTGTTGTGCTGTCCGCTGACTCCCGCCGCACCGAGACGCCCAACGGCGTCATGACCACGCTCGCCTCCCCGACCCAGGGGCAGGCGGGACGGGCCGTGTGGCGGGTGGATGCCAGGCCCGGCATGGAGGGGCCGGTGCACGCGTTCGACGCCGAGGTCGTGTGGACGTGGATCGGCGGAGCCGCGGTGGTCGAGCTGGGAGGGGAGCGGTACGAGGTCGCGGCGGGGGACACGATGGTGTTGCCCGCGGACGTGAGCCGGCGGATGTTCGCCGATCCGGTACGCGGATTCGTGTCGATCGTGGTCGCGCCGCCCGGGACGCAGGTCTACAACCCCGGCGGAGTGTCGGAGCCGGACGCCTGCGACCTGGCGCCCAAGGGCACAGAGCGCGTCGTCCCGCCCTGGGTGAGGTAACTCGACGTCCCGCCCCGTGGCACCGACAGGCGTCCGCCCGGGGGAGGTCTGGGGTGCTGACCGCGCGGGTGTGGGTCGCGGAGTCTGGGTG
>NZ_VCKY01000452.1 GCF_005889735.1 Nonomuraea turkmeniaca | reverse complement strand
GTTCGGGGGTGGGTCGCCTGGTGAGGTGCTGTATCGGATCATGCAGGAGAGGCCGCGGCTGGACGGGCTGGATGAGGGCATCAGGGAGGTGGTGGCGCGGGCGCTCGCCAAGGACCCCCGCCTCCGGCCCACCGCCCAGGGGCTGCTGTCCGAGCTGGTCGGCGGCACCCGCCTGACCATGGCCACCGAGGTGGTGGAACGCACGTGGACGGGCACCTCGACTACCGCGCGGCCCGCTGGTCCGCCGCCGCCCGCCGCGCCGCCTTCTGACGCGCCGGTGAGTGGCGCGCCGAAGGGCAGGCGGCGGCGGTGGCCGTGGGTGGCCGGTGCCGCCGCGATGGCCCTGGTCGCCGGCGCGGCCCTGGCCGTTCCCGCGCTCTGGCGGGAGACGTGGCCGTACGAGGCGGGCTTCGGCGACGCCTGGGCGGTCGGCGCGTCGGAGGGCGGGAACGCGCGTCAGGCGGGCACCGGTTACGAGCTGACCGTCAACCCCGGCTGGCGGCTCTGGAAGTCGGCCCCCAGGCAGGAGCCGGACAACGGCGTGATCGTCAGCGCGAAGGCCACCCTGACCCGGGGAACCGGCGAGTACGGTGTGTGGTGCCACGGCTCGGCCGGCTCCGGAGACCGCTACGAGTTCGCGGTGACCGGCTCGGGAAAGGCCACGATCGTGAAGCGCCGCACAGGGACCCGCGGCACCACCCTGTACGGCCCCGCGAACGCCCCCGTCACGTCCGTCAACCGCATCGTGGCCGAGTGCACGAACACCGGGGACGCGGTGAGGTTGCGCATGTGGTTGAACGAGCGCCTGGTCACCGAGGTGTCCGACGCCGACGCCCCGTACGGCCCGGACGAGGCAGGGGTGCACGCGGCCTCCGGCGAGACCGCCTCCGTACGCGTCCGCTTCGACGCGTTCACTCTCGGGCCGGCTGGTCGGTGATGTGCCGGTTGAGAGGTGGGTGAGGGTGCGATTCGGCGTGCTGGGGCCGCTGCGGATTGACGGAGGCCGGACGCCGGGACCGGCGAAACACCGCACATTGCTGGCCGCGCTCCTCCTGTCCGCCCCCGAGCGGGTGCCCGTCGGGCGGCTCATGTCCGTGGTCTGGGACGATCGGCCGCCGGCGTCCGCGGAGTCGGTGCTCAGGGTGTACGTCAGCGCGTTGCGCAAGCTGGTGGACGGCATCCGCACGGTGCCCGGCGGCTACCTGATCGAGGTCGCGCCGGACGACGTCGACTGCCACCGGTTCGAGCGGCTGGTCGCCGGGGCGCGCCAGGCTCGGGCGGCGGGCCGGGTCGCCGAGGCGGCCGACGGGTTCCGGGCCGCGCTGGGGTTGTGGCGGGGGCAGGCGCTGGCCGACATCGAGTCGTCGGTGCTGCGCCGGGCGCATGCCGTACCGCTGGAGGAGTTGCGCCTGACCGCGCTGGAAGAGCGTGTGGAGCTGGATCTGCGGCTGGGCAGGGGCGCGGAGGTGGTCGGCGAGCTGCGGGCGCTGGTCGGCGCGCACCCGCTGCGGGAACGGGCCTGGGTACGCCTCATCGAGGCCCTCCACCAGGCGGGACGGCGCTCGGAAGCGCTCGGCGCCTTCCAGGACGCGCGCCGGACGCTGGTCGAGGAGCTGGGCCTGGAGCCAGGGGCCGAGCTGACCGCCGCTCAGCAGCGAGTGTTGTACGACACCGGCCGGCAGCCGCCTTACGGCGATCCCGAGCGGCCGGCGCCTGGTGGCCGTCAACCGCCGCAAGGTAGCCATCAGCCGTCACCCGATGTTGTCCGGCCGTGGGGGGTGGCTGGTGACGGGCGGCAGGACGGCGGGGCGGTGAGTGACGAGCTGCCGCCAGATATTTCCGACTTTGCCGGGCGCCAGCCGGCGCTCGACTGGATTCACCGGACGGTCCGCGAGCAGGCGCCGGCGGCCCCGGTACACCTGGTCCTGCACGGCCCGCCGGGCTGCGGGAAGTCGGCGCTGGCCGTGCACGCCGCCACCGGGATCGACCTCCCGGACGGCCGGCTCCACGCCGCGCTCGGCGCCCGGCCGCCCGGCGCGGTGCTGGAGGACCTGCTGCGCTCGCTCGGCTGCCCGGACGGCGCCGTGCCCCCGGCGCTGGACGACCGTATCCGGCTCTACCGCACCATGACGGCTCGCAGACGGTTGCTCGTAGTGCTGGACGACGCCGCCGACGAGGCCCAGGTACGCCCCCTGCTCCCCACCGGGCCGGGCAGCCTCACCCTGGTGACCAGCCGGTCGTCGTTGCCGGGGCTGGAGGCGGCGCGGGCGTACGAGCTGGGCGTGCTCGACGAGGACGAGGCCGTGGCCATGCTCGGCGGCGTGGCCGGGCACGAGCGGGTACGCGCGGAGCCCGAGGCGGCCCGCCGCATCGCCAGCCTCTGCGGCCACCTCCCGCTGGCCCTGCGCATCGCCGGCTCCCGGCTGGCCAGGAAGCCGGGCTGGACGCTCGACCACCTGGCGGGCCGCCTCGGGGACGAGCGGCGCAGGCTCGACGAGCTGAGCGCGGGCGACCTGGCCGTACGCGGCAGCCTGGCGCTCGGTTACCGTGGCCTGCCCGACCCTGAACGCCGGCTGCTGCGCGAGCTCGGCGCGTTCTCCGCCCCCGACTTCGCCTCCTGGGTGCTCGGCGCGGACCTGGAACCGCTGGCGGAGGCCGGGTTGCTGCAGTCGCGCGGGCTCGACGAGGCCGGTCAGGAGAGGTACGGGTGGCACGACCTGACCAGGCTCTACGCCGCCGAACGTCTGGCCGGGGAGGACGGCGGTCCGGGCGGCGTGCTGGCGCTCCGGGCGGAGGCGATCCTGGAGCGTACCCGGCAGGCCCGGGCCTCCCTCCTGCCTGCCGAGCCCGGCACCGGCCGCACCGAGGTCCACCTGCCCGGGCACGATGACCCGGCGCTCCCCGGCGACCCGGCCCTGGAGACCGGGTGGTTGCGGCACGAGGCCCGGTGGCTCGGCGCCGAACGCCGCTTCCTCGTCGCGACCGTCGACGACTTCTACCGCGCCGGCCTGTACGAGGCCGCCTGGCGGCTGGCGTTCTACCTGACGCCGCTGTTCGAGCTTGGGGCGCACCACGACGACTGGCACGCGACCACGGCCGTCGGCCTGGACGCGGCCCGGGCGGCGGGCCACCGGCGCGGGGAGGCGCTGCTGCTGCGCGGCCTGGCCGACCTGCACAGGGCCGAAGGCCGTACGGAGGCGGCCGCGGCGGCCCTGCGAGCGGCCCAGCCGCTGGCGGAAGGGCTTGAACTGGCCAGGATCACGCTGCGGCTCGGCCTCGTCCAAGCCCTCCAAGCCCAACCC
>NZ_VCKY01000451.1 GCF_005889735.1 Nonomuraea turkmeniaca | reverse complement strand
GTCGAGGTCTCTTATGCGGAGTTGGATGCGGCGGCGAATCGGTTGGCGGGTTATCTGCGTGGTGCTGGGGTGGGGGCGGAGTCGGTAGTCGGGTTGTGTCTGCCGTCCGGGGTGCAGATGATCACGGCGATTTTGGGTGTGTGGAAGGCGGGGGCTGCCTATCTGCCGATTGATGGGCGGTTGCCGGGTGAGCGGATCGCGTTCATGTTGGCCGACAGTGGGGCGCTGCTGGTGCTGGCCGACCGGGACATGGCTGGTCTGTTGGCAGGCGACGCGGGTGGCGTGCTGGCGGGGTCGTCGGTCGGGGTGCGGGTGGTGGTGCTGGATGAGCAGCTGACGGCGGACTACCCCGGCACGCCGCTGGATGCGGTGGTGGATCCGGCTGGCGTGGCGTATGTGATTTACACGTCGGGGTCGACGGGTGCGCCGAAGGGTGTGGCGGTCACGCATGGGTCGCTGGCCAACTACGTCGGTTCGGTGTCGGATCGGTTGGGTTGGTCCGGGGCTGGGACGCGGTATGGGTTGTTGCAGCCGCAGGTGACCGATTTGGGGAACACGGTGGTGTTCATCAGTCTGGCCACTGGTGGTGTGCTGCATGTGCTGGATCCGGAAGCGGTGACCGATCCGGAGGCGGTGGCCGGCTATCTGGCCGAGCATCGCATCGATCATGTCAAGGCCGTCCCCTCGCACCTGGCCGCGCTGACCGCGGCGGCGGGGGTGGAGCGTATCCTGCCTGCCCGGTCGCTGGTGCTGGGTGGTGAAGCGGCGCCGGCGGCGTGGGTGGCTGATCTGGTGGCGGTGGCTGGGGATCGGCGGGTGTTCAACCATTACGGGCCGACCGAGGCGACTATCGGTATTGCCACCACCGAACTGTCGGCCGACACGCTGGCCGGTGGGGTGGTGCCGGTGGGCACGCCGATCGCTAACACCCGCCTGTATGTTCTCGATGAGGCGTTGAACCCGGTTCCGGCCGGGGTGGTCGGCGAGCTGTATGCCGCCGGCGCGTCGCTGGCCCGGGGGTATGTGGGCCGTCCCGGTCTGACGGGTGAGCGGTTTGTGGCCTGCCCGTTCGGTTCGGGTGAGCGCATGTACCGCACCGGCGACCTCGCGAAGTGGACCCCGGACGGGCAGGTGGTGTTCGCCGGGCGGGCCGATGAGCAGGTGAAGATCCGCGGGTTCCGGATCGAGCCGGGTGAGATCGAGGCCGCCCTGCTGGCCCACCCCGAGGTCGCCCAGGCGGCGGTCGTCGCCCGCGAGGACACCCCCGGCGACAAACGCCTGATCGCCTATGTGGTGTCGGCCGACGGCGACACGGTGGATGACGGCCTGCGCGACTACCTGGCCCGCGAGTTGCCGGACTACATGGTCCCCGCCGCCGTCGTGACGCTACCGGAACTGCCCCTTACAGCGAACGGCAAGCTGAATCGCAAGGCCCTGCCCGCTCCCGACCACGCCGCGGCCAAGACGGCAGGCCGTGCGCCGGCCAACGAGAGAGAAGCGCTCCTGTGCGAGGTGTTCGCCCAGGTCCTCGAGCTCGAGTCGGTCGGAGTGGACGACAACTTCTTCGAGCTCGGCGGGCATTCGCTGCTCGCGATCCGGCTGCTTTCCCGCATCCGGGCAAGCCTCAGCGTGGAAGTCAAGATCCGGACGCTGTTCGAGTCGCCGACCCCGGCGCAGCTCGCGGCGAACTTAGGAACTGAGAAGTCGGCGCGGCCGGCTTTGCGCCCTATGCGTAAGGAGAACCAGTGATGATTCCGCTTTCGTTCGCGCAGCGCCGGTTGTGGTTCCTGGGTCAGCTGGAGGGGCCGAGTTCGACCTACAACATCCCGCTGGTCGTTCCGCTGGCGGGGGACTTGGACGTCGCCGCGCTGAACGCAGCGTTGCGCGATGTGATGATTCGTCATGAGTCGCTCCGTACGGTGTTTCCCGCGGTTGACGGCGAGCCGTACCAGCAGATCCTGGATCCGCAGGACCTGGACTGGGAGCTGCAGGTGCGCCAGGTTGCGCCCGGAGAGCTGTCCGAGGCGGCCGACCAGGTGCTGTGGTACACCTTCGACCTGTCGGCCGAGGTCCCGATCCGGGCCTGGCTGTTTCAGGCGGTCTCCGACCAGCCGGGAGCGGAGGCGGTCGAGAGCCTGCTCGTTGTGGTGATCCATCACATCGCGGGTGACGGCTGGTCGCTGGCGCCGCTGGCGCGGGATGTCTCGGCGGCGTACGCGGCGCGGCTGCGCGGCGAGGCGCCGGCGTGGGAGCCGCTGCGGGTGCAGTATGCGGACTACGCGTTGTGGCAGCGGGAACTGCTGGGTGCGGAGTCCGACCCGGAGAGTCTGCTGTCCGTCCAGGTGGATTACTGGCGGCGGACTCTGGCCGGAATTCCTGAAGAGCTGACGCTGCCGACCGATCGGCCGCGCCCGGCGGTGGCCAGTCATCGCGGGCACGATGTGCCGTTGCGGGTGTCCGCCGAGGTGCACGAGCGGCTGGCGGAGCTGGCTCGGGCCGAGGGTGCGACGCCGTTCATGGTGCTTCAGGCTGCGCTCGCCGTGACTCTGTCGCGGCTGGGGGCCGGGACCGACATTCCTATCGGTGCGGTGGTCGCGGGGCGTACCGATGAGGCGCTGAATGATCTGGTCGGGTTCTTCGTCAACACCCTGGTGGTTCGCACCGATCTGTCGGGCAACCCAGGGTTTCGGGAGATCCTCGGCCGGGTGCGGGAAGCCGGCCTGGAGGCCCTGGATCACCAGGAGGTGCCGTTCGAGCGGCTGGTGGAGGAGTTGGCGCCGGAGCGGTCGATGGCTCGGCACCCGTTGTTCCAGGTGTCACTGAACGTGCAGAACACGAGGCGTTCCGCGCTGCAGTTGACGGATGTGAAGGTCAGCGGCGCTGCCTCGCGCCGGGCCAGGCCGACCACCGTGCCGGCCAAGTTCGATCTCGAAGTGTCGGTCCGGGAGACGTTTGACAGGCAAGGGCGTCCTGCCGGACTCCAGGGATCGGTGGTTGTCGCCGCCGACCTGTTCGACCTCGCGTCAGGCGAGCGGCTCGTCAGCCGGTGGACGCGGGTGCTCGAGGCCGTGACCGCTTCCCCGGACCTGCGCCTGAACGACATCGAGATCCTCGATGCCGAGGAGCGCGAGCTGGTGGTTCGTGGGTGGAATGAGCCGTTTTTGGGTGGGGTGGATGGGACGGTTGTGGGGTTGTTTGAGGAGCGGGTGGCGGTGGCTCCGGGTGCGGTGGCGGTGGTGTGTGAGGGGGTGGAGTTGACGTATGGGGAGTTGGATGCGCGGGCGGATGCGTTGGCGCGGTATTTGCGTGGTGTGGGGG
>NZ_VCKY01000450.1 GCF_005889735.1 Nonomuraea turkmeniaca | reverse complement strand
GGGGAGTGCGTGGGGTATCGGCCGGCCGGCTGGACCACCAGGCCGCACCGCCGGTGACGAGGCCCACCAGGAGCGCGCTCGCGCCGATGGCGGCCAACGGCACCCTGCGCCGCGTCCGTCCCGCGGACCCCGCCGTGACGGTCGCGGGCACCGGACCGGTCTGCTCGGGAACGCCGCCCGCCAGGATCGCGGTCAGCCGCCGCTCGGCCTCCTCCAGCGTCATACGCTCGCCCGGGTCCTTGCGCAGCAACCCCAGCAGCACGGGCGCGAGCACGCCCGCTCGGGCCAGCGGCTCCGGCTCGGCGTGCATGACCGCGCCGAGCGTGGCCAGAGCGTTGTCCCGCTGGAACGGTGAGTGGCCCTCGACCGCCATGTACAGCGTCACGCCCAGCGACCACAGATCCGACGCGGGCCTGGCCGAGCCGCCCTCCGCGCGTTCGGGCGCCATGAAGGCGGGCGTGCCGATCAGGATGCCCGTCCTGGTGACGGGCGCCTCGTCCTCGGTGGTGGCGATGCCGAAGTCGGTGAGCACCGCCCGGCCGTCCTCGGCGAGCAGCACGTTGTCCGGCTTGACGTCGCGGTGCAGCACCCCGGCCGCGTGCGCCGCGCGTAGCGCCTCCAGCAGTTGCAGCCCGATGTTGGAGGCCTCGAGGGTGGTCATCGGGCCGTCCTCGCGAATCAGCTCGCCTAAGGTGCGCGAGCGGACCAGCTGCATGACGATCCACGGGTGGCCGCGCTCCTCGATCACGTCGTAGACGGTCGCCACGCCCGGGTGCGCCACCCGGCCCGCCGCCCTGGCCTCGCGGAACGTACGCACCGAGAACACCTCGCGCTCGGGCCCCGTCAGGTCGGGCGGCGGCAGCACCTCCTTCACGGCCACGTCACGGCCGAGCACCTCGTCGTGTGCCTGCCACACCGTGCCCATGCCGCCTTTGCCGATCATCTTGAGCAGGCGATATCTCCCGCCGATCGTCCCCGCCGCTGAATCGGACATGCACGGCGACTACCCCAGAAGCATCCGGGCAAGCGCGGTGACGACCGCCGCCGTGGCCAGAACGACGAGGAACGGCGCCCGCAGCAGCAGCGCCACGGCGGCCGCCCCGAGTCCGGCCGTGCGGGCCGGATCGAAGCGCAACTCGCCCGCCTCCGTGAACACCTGCACCGCGATCAGGGCCGCCAGCAGCGCCACCGGCACCAGCTCGGCGAACCTGCGCAGCGCCGGATGGTCCAGCACCCGCCGCGGGGCCGCGAGCCCGGCCAGCTTGAGCGCGTAGCAGCCGGCGCAGAGCGCGGCGATCGCCCACCACAGCGTCATCGGGCCATCCCCACGAGCGCCGCGCCAAGAGCGGGGAGGGCCGACAGCAGCACCGGCACGCCGGGCGGCAGGAACGGGGTGGCGCACAACGCGATCGCCGCGGCCGCCACGGCAAGCAGGCGCAGCTCCTTGCTCGCCGCCAGCCGGGGCCACAGGATGGCCAGGAACGCGGCCGGGCCCACCGCGTCCAGGCCCAGCACCCCCGGGTCGCCCAGGAACGACGTGCCGAACGCGCCCGCCAGCGTGCAGAGGTTCCAGGTGATGTAGAGGCTGGCGAACGTGGCCGTGAATCCGGTGCGGGCCGCCCGCTCGTCCGGCTGGGCGAGCGCCACGGCCGTGGTCTCGTCGATCACGCCGTGCGCGGCCAGCAGCCGGCGTGGGCCGCGTACCTTCAGCAGGTCTGCCAGGCGCAGGCCGTACAGCGTGTTGCGGCCGCCGAGCAGCAGCGCGCCCGCGGTGGCGGTCACCAGGTCGCCGCCCGCGCCGACCGCCCCCGTCAGGGCGAACTGCGAGGCGCCCGTGAACGTCAGCAGGCTCAGCACGCACGCCTGCGGCACGGTCAGTCCCGCGATGATCGCGGCGGCCCCGAAGGCGAGGCCGGACAGCCCCACGGCCATGCCCACGCCCAGCCCGTCCCGCACGGCGGCGGAACGATGTGTTGTCCGATCCATGGAGCGAGAGGCTAGGCGGTGGGGGAATCGCCAGTCTTGTACGTTCCTGCAGCGCGTTGGTAGGCGGCGGGCGGTACGCCGACGATGCGGCGGAAATGTCGAGTCAGATGGGCCTGGTCGGTGAAGCCCACCTCGGCGGCCACCAGCGCAGGACGCATCCCCGACTCCAGGAGGTGGCGCGCCTGGCGTACCCGCAGCGAGGTCAGGTACGCGTGCGGCGGCAGCCCCGTCGCCTCCTTGAACGCCCGCAGCAGCGCGAAGGGCCGCGCCCCCACCGCACCGGCCAGATCGTCCAGCGTCGGCGGGTCCACCAGGCTCTCGTGCAGCAGGTCGCGCGCCTCCCGCACGGCCCGCCCGCCCTCGCCGGGCAGCACCGCCTCCGGCCTGGGGGCGGCGTGGCGGATCAGCAGCCGGGCGAACAACGTGCGGCTCAGCGTCGAAGCGGCCAGCGCGTCGCCGCGCTCGGCCGCCTGGTGCGCCCGGCCGAGGAGCGCCGCCACCGGGTCGTCGCGCACCACTTGCTCGGGGAAGTGCGGCGTCCCGTGCGGCGCGCCCAGCTCGGCCGCGATCCCGGCCAGCAGGTCGATCGACGGGTAGAGCATGCGGTACGACCACCCGCCGGGCACGCCCGCCTGACCGGTGTGCACGGCGTCCGGGTTGACCAGCACCAGCTCGCCCGCGCCCGCCCTGTGGGTGACGCCGCGATAGTCGAACTCCTCGACGCCCGTGACGATGAGGCCGATGGCGTAGCCGTCGTGCACGTGCCGGGAGAAGCGGTGGGTCACGTAACGGGCCTTGAGCAGGTCCGTCTCCGGCACCGCAGGGTGCCGGAAGAAATGCGCCTGCTCTTTCACAGCGGTTTGAACGTTCTGGCGAACGTGTCGAAGTAGTGCCTGTCCCGCTCCCAGCGCGAGTCCGTCGTCTCCCAGTAGAGGGCGAAGGGGCGGCCGTCGGCGGTGTGGAAACCGCGGTTGATCACGTGGATCAGCTGCCCGCCGCGCATCCGGGTGAACTCCCAGTCCGCGGCCGCGCGGCCGCGGTAGCGCACCGGGGTGATGGCGATGCGCGTGTATCCCTGGAACTCGCCCTTGGCCCTGATCTCCTTCTCCAGGGCGATCCAGGCCTGCTCCGGGGCCTTCCAGCGCACCTCAGGGGTGGTCCACTCCACCATCATCCTTCCCGGGGAGTCCGGGCCCTTGATGGAGAGGCTGTCCCTGGTGGAGCTCTTGGTGGCCTGCCACCCGCTGGGCATGGCGATCGAGAAACGGCCCGCCGGGCTGATGAACGTCCGCCATCCGGCGGGCACCGTCGGGGCTGGCGTCGGCGTGACGGTGGCCGTCCCTGAGCCAGAGGTGGAGGTGGTGGGGGTAGGGG